>CAWVKD010000001.1:0-4407 GCA_963929765.1 Clostridia bacterium
AGTTTGTGTCCTAAAGTTAAATATTTATTAATTTGATCTTGATACGGTGCAATATCGAACGGGGCGTCAGAAGGTCCCTTTCCTTCAATATACCCGTATACACCAAGAGATACTGCGTCCTGTATTCTCCAGTCAGGTCTTCCCATGCGTCCTTGATTTCTGGGTTCCAGGATAATGTCAAAATTTCCTTGCGGGTTTAGATCCCGTGCGATACTGGTAAAGAGTGTATGCATAGGTACGCGAAAGGACAGTTCGGCAGTATGTTGCCCACCACGAACTGCTGCATTATATTCTCGTTGATATGCTCTTAAATAAGTTTTCACATCAGCATCAAACGCCATTGTTATCACCTGTCTTTTCATAACTATCAATAATACTCTTACCAATGCATTCTGCCATGACGGGAGGGACAGCATTGCCTATCTGCCTAGCAATGTCAACTTTATTTCCGGTAAACTCAAAGTCAATCGGAAACGTCTGTAACAGTGCACCTTCCCGCAGAGATATGCTGCGATCCTGAGTGGGATGTCCAAATTTACCCCTAGTAAAACTATCAAATCTAGCAGTTATCGTTGGTGCAACATCGTCCCAGACCATACGCCCATATACACTCCGAAAACCAATTACTGAACTATCGACTCTATGGCAGTCTGCTAACAGATCATCGGGGAGATCGTCGCGTCCCTGCCCTTCCTTAATTGCACGAATTCGCTGCAAATTTCGTTCAGATAAACGATCCCGCCGATGAAGAGATAGCCCCGGATAATCTGTTCCGTCTTGTGGAGGAACAGGAAGATCGCCTATTGTATCACGAACGGTACGGTGCATCCCGGTGGGCGTAGGATATACATAGTTATTTCCAACGTCTTTCCTTTCACCGACAACAATATATCTTCTTCGCCTCTGTGGAACACCAAAATCCTGCGCATCTAGAAGTTTAATATGAACGTGATAACCTACTCGCTCAACATTTTCGACAAGTTGCTGAAGTATTGTCTTCCCACGTTTTCCCGCAATGCCAGATACGTTTTCCATAACAAAGTATTTTGGGTAAACTTCATCAATCAATTTTCCATACATCAATACCAATTCGTTTCTGGAATCAATATCGCTACCTCTTCTTTGAACTGAAAAACCCTGGCATGGAGGCCCTCCCGCCAAAAGGAACAACTCGCCACGATTAAGGTTGCACTGCTTAAGCAATTTGCCATCAAGCATATCAGCAATGTCTGCAACCATAGCTGGGTGGTTGAAATACTTTTGGTTACGATTGATCGTATCTATACAGAGTTTATCAATATCAAAACTTAACAGGATATCAAATCCTGAACGCTTGAGGCCAAGACCAAGACCGCCCGCTCCGCAAAAACTGTCGATACAAGTATATTTCGTCATTTCTTAGATCTCCCGCGTGTTTTGATACCGGCAATAACACTGGAATACGAGCTGCTTACCGGCTTGGTAATCGATTTAGCCCCCTCTGCCAATTCGGCCTCTGTAGGAGTTCCAGACAACAATTCAATTAAAACACTTGCGGCTATAGCTGAAGAAAGCATAGGAGGTACTGCCTCTCCAATCTGCCTATATATGTCATCTGATTTTCCGCAAAACTCAAAGCCATTTGGAAAACTTTGAAGTATTGCAGCCTCTCGTGCAGTGAGACCGCGATCCTGCTCAGGATGTGTATACCTTCCGCTAGCAGGGTTTCGTGCATAATGGGTAATTGTGATGGATGGCTTGTCCCAAAACAGACGACCATATACATCAGAAAACCCTTTTGTTTTATCCAAACATTTCGGGCCTATACCAACGGGCCTATTCCCGCCATCATGCGGAACCTGCTTAATGACCTCAATCGTACTTTTCTTATGTGAAGCGCTTTTGTGCATTGGATCGTCTGGTGCTGCAACCCCTGCCGCTACAGCAGGCAAATGAGCAATCGCATCCCGAACTGTTCTATATTCTGAAGGCTGTAAGTAGCCTTTGGGCAATACAAATTCTTTTTTCATTCCAATTACAATAGAGCGAAATCGCTCTTGTGGAACACCAAAAGAGGCAGCATTATAAATGGTCTCTTTTACGACGTACCCATTTTCCTCATAGCATTTTTTCGCTGCAGAAAAATATTTCCAATAACGAGTAGACAAAAACTCGGGAACATTTTCCATAATAATTACTTCTGGCTGTACTCTCTTTACAATTTCCGCAAAAGCCATAATGAGACTGTTTCGCACATCATCCTCTTCGTTCCAGTGCTTTTTCCGGTGTGAAGAAAAGCCCTGACAAGGGGCACAGCCAATCATGATTGTTGGCTTACTACAGTCGTATCCGATTTGCTCTAGAAATGTATCAAGCTTCCCGTCCTCAAATGCTAGAGTAGTAATGTCCTCATGAATAAGCGGAGTGCCAAAATTATGACTATATGTTGTGGCAGACATCTCGTTGATGTCGCACCCACCAAGCATTTTTATTGCAGGGATCACCTCATTAAGAGCTGCAAATCCAAGCGAAGTCCCACCAGCGCCAGAAAAGAAATCAATTAACTGAATTGGATTGTTTTCGTATGATGAATTATTTATAGGACGAAAATTGTCCAAGGAATTCTGTACTTCTAAAATCAATTTATTAATATACGGTCTAAAATCATTCGATACGCTGTTGGTATGTAATGCGTTTTTCATAAGTTCTATCCACATGGCATCGCTCTCCTTACTCATCAACTGTCTCCATGATGTCATCCAAATGACAATCCATAGCCTCACAAATTTTTATCAGAACATCTGTGGTGATATTGTCGCCTTTTCCGAGCTTGGCAATAGAGGCCGAGCTAATGCCAGCCTTATCACGAAGATCACTCTTCTTCATATTTTTGTCAATCAGCATCTTCCAAAGTTTGTTATAGCTGATGTGCATTATCTTTATCCTCCTTGATGAATTCCCATCATCATATCATAGTGTTGCTTTTGATTCATGGATTCAAAAATCATCTCAAAAATCTTTCTGCACTCCGCGGCGTTGAGGCATTCTTCCACATAATCTATTCCTTCGTTCATACCAATCGAGTTGGCATTGATATAAGCAAGCATAGCAGAGGCCAACTGGAACTTCTCTTCATCGTCATTACCGTCTGCATCTTTGAATTTTCCTTCAGCTTTACCTTTAACTAGAATGGTTTGGCGAAGGCTCGCACCCTCATAACCACAAATCTGTAAAAAGTAATACTCTAGAATTCGCCGGATAACATTTATCAACGGTACGGCTGACTGCACCTCCTTATATTCATCCCATAGGGCGGCATAGGAGTTCTTCACTGGGTTGACATTCATGCGCTCTGTCGGGATGCTGGGATTAACATCATCACACAACTTTATTGTGGACTTAGAATCCAACTTGCGGATTAAATAGTACGAAACATATTCATACTTGGAGATATAGCTATAGGTAATTTCACGATGAAAGTAAGCGTTGTGAGTCAAAATGAAAATCTGTTTGATAAAATTACCGTCCACTATCCGATTCCTGTTATCGGCATTGTTTCTACAAATTTCGATCATCTGACGTACAAGCGTACTGACAATAAAGAGTGATCCGCTATCCATGCTGGAAACCGGATCATCAATGACCACAATTTTGTCTCTGGTCTCACCGTCTGCCGAGTCACTTCCGTATACCAGATGGTAGAAATACAGAAATGCTATGAAATTCTTTTCGCCCTCACTCAAATTATCTGCGATGGTTCCATCAGGGCGACGAACCTCATAGACATGATCAACACCGCTTTTCGGTTGAAGACTGAAACCTTGCAATCCCGAATCACGCAGCATAGCGTTAATACTTTCCTTGGCAGTCTCGGTTTCGACTGTCTGCGCTCGCAAGGATTTCAACGCCCCTTTAATACTTTCCAAGTTTTCCTGCTGCATTTTAATTTCTAACCCAAGTGTTTCCAGTTCAGCTTCTATCTGAGCATCGCTCTGCTGATAAGCAGCAATCACATCTTTAAGGCGAAACGCTAATAGAGAGAAGGCTTGCTCAGTGCATTCGACTTTTTTCTTTGGCCCTGCATCTACAATGGCGTTATTTGTATCGATCAGCGTATTGAAACCGTTTATAATGGATGCCAACTCCTTCAGAATTGGAGCAATGTCAGAGAGGATTACTGGCAATGCCGGACTTTCAGTTTTTGTTTTGATTTTCTCAATATTTTCCTGAATAGCGGCTTTGAGTACCTCCAGTTTTTCCGTATACGGCTTCACATCTATCTGTGGATAAACATCTTTGGGAATGTTCTGGAGAGGCATAAACAAGGCGTTTGCTGTTTTCCTATAATTCTCAAAAAAATCCGTCAATTTTTGGAGGTTAGTTTGATATCTAGTATCAAAGCTGTCAATCACTATTTGCTCAAAATCC
>CAWVKD010000002.1:0-15238 GCA_963929765.1 Clostridia bacterium
CCGTCTTTTAACCGTGTCGAATTCGATGCGTTTAGGAGTCAGGCCGGCTTGAACAGCTTTGTGATGACCCCTCAGAAATGGGTGGAATCGACCGGGGCTATCGGCATCATCTCTAAGGCTGGTCGCTATGGCGGTACTTACGCCCACAAGGAGATTGCCTTTGAGTTTGCCTCTTGGATCTCTGTCGAATTCAAATTGTATCTGGTCAAGGAGTTTGAGCGGCTCAAGACCGAGGAAATGAAACAGCTTGGCTGGGACATCAAGCGAAACCTGGTCAAGATCAATTACCGCATCCATACAGATGCCATCAAGGAGAACCTGATCCCGCCGGAGCTTTCCGCAAAGCAGGTTTCCATGGTGTATGCCAGTGAAGCCGATGTGTTGAACATGGCCCTGTTCGGTATGACCGCAAAGCAGTGGCGGGACAGCCATCCCGAACTGAAAGGGAATATCCGTGACTACGCCAATGTCTCTCAACTGGTCTGCCTTTCCAATCTGGAGAACCTGAATGCGGTGTTCATCAGCGAAGGAATGTCTCAGGCCGAGCGGCTGGTAAAGCTCAACGCCATTGCCATCAGCCAGATGGAGATCTTGACACAGGATCACCGCATCGAAGTTCTGGCGGCTCATAGCGGAGAACTGTTTCCCAGGGAGTAAAAAATAACATACCACACGCTTGCGAATGGGTGAAGGCCGTGGCATCTATAGTGTTGCGATGTTCCAAAAAGAGACAAACCTGCTACCAAGTAGGTTTGTCTCTTTTAAATTCATGAATAAGTTAAAATAGAAGCCAATTACCATTATAAACAGCTTGATTTTATTGAAGTGAAGCTGTTTTTATTGCTTACCAGTAAAGGCGGACAGAACTATCAATTACAGAAAAATTTTTCATGTTGACCAGTGACTACTCCCGTAGACTTTATCGTTTTTAATAGATCATTTCCTCATCCATTCGCCGAGTGCTCTGATAAATATATTTTCTTATCTAAGGCACGAATTTCGAGCATAATAGGAATAACAGATAAAATGGCAGATCCACCATCTGCAATCAGGCCTTCGACCATTACACCTTTAATTCCTATCAGCGGGCAAAGCAACAAACCTGAGAAAGTGCATAAAATGAGATTTCTGGTAATTGTTAAAATTGCACCTTTATATGCTTTTCCTATCGACATCAGGATATTACTCGTTGTTATTTGCAAAGAATTTAGGAATATTAACCCAAGATATGTACGGATAATTGCTGTTCCAAATTCAATATATAGATTGCTACCGCTTCCAAACAACATAAGTAGCCGCTCTGCAAATACCATGCAGAACAACCATACAGTAATGCCGATAATAAGTCCCTGCATAAGAGAAAAACGAATGGTTTTTTTATTCTTTCATATGCTCCATGCCCATAGCAATAGCCGATGAGGGGCTGCGCTCCCTGTCCCATCCCGGTAGACAAAGCAGAAACAATATGACTGAGTTTCATCATGATGCCATATGTTGCAAGCGGAATTTCCGACCCATATTGGGATAATGCCCCGTATTTTACAAGGAGGTTATTATTAACAACAAATAGTATTGTAATGCAAATATTCAATGCAAACTCTGTCAATCCACCGGAAACAATCCGCCCATACAGTTTAATGTCAAAATGAAAATCTTCCTTTTTCAGCTTTACAGATTTTAACCGGAATATCATTATCGTAGAGAATACAAAGGAAGCTGCCTGTCCAATAATTGTTGCCCAAGCGGCACCCTTCATGCCCCATTCGAATCCAAAAATAAAAAGTGGATCTAAAATGCAGTTAAGAATACACCCGATAACCGTAGAGAATGTGGCCAGTTTCGGCCTTCCATCTGCGCGAAGCATATTGCTTAGCCCAATCGTAATCATATAACATGGGAGTCCGAAGCAAATAATCTGCCCATACTCCATAGCATAGTCGTATACTAAATCAGTCCCGCCAAACCATATAATAATTTGGGGTAGAAGCGCAAGCGATACAATTGTAAAAACAATTCCTTCCACAATTAGTAAAATAATAGAGTTCCCCATACAGCGCGCGGCTCTACGCCTGTCGCCCTCACCTAAAATAATACTAAAATTGGCTGCACATCCACTTCCAATTAGCAAACCAAAAGCCAATGCAATTGTTGTAAGGGGGAAAATAACATTGGTTGCCGCATTTCCTAACTCTCCAATCTTGTTGCCAATGAATATCTGGTCCACAATATTATATAGCGTATTGATAATCGTAATCAGCGCACAGGGAATCCCATATCTCCAGACGGTTTTGCGGATATTACCTGTTAGTAACTGCTGTTCTTCCGTGCTAGCATATTCTCTCATTCTCAAGCCTCACTTTCACTATCAAGCGAAATGCAAATTTTACATAAAAGAGATTTTAATTGTTCCAAGTCTTCTTCAGATAAAGCGCTTGCAGCTTGTTGATCTGCGTGTTCAAAAACAGCCCTCATATCTTCAGCTGCCTTTTTCCCTTTATGGGTTAAATAAACAAATAGAGAACGTCTGTTTCCCTGTTTCTGTTTTCTTTCAACCAAGCCTGCATTCTCCATTCTGGCTAAGATGCTACCTACAGTAGCTTGCTCAATTTCACAGTATGCCGCTATGGTTTTTTGATCATTTTCTCCATATTTCAATAAATAATCTAGAACTTTCGGTTGTCCGGAAGAAAGGCCTAGTTTCGCTGCTTCAGATATAATTTTCCGTTGAAGCATGGCGTGCGTTTTCATGAGAAGATAGTGTAATGTTTCCATATATTTCCCTCTTAATATAAATTGACAATTGTTTCAATGCATTTATCAATGCCAAGTCCACCGCTGTCTAGTGCGACGTGATAGTTTTGAATGTCTCCCCACTTGATATCGGTATAGATCTGATAATAGGCTGCTCGCCGTTTATCCTTATCCCTCAGGCGTTTTTCTGGGGAATCCGTTCTTTCGCCATAGAGCCTAACAATTCGCTCGGCTCGCTTTTTCATATCAGCATGAATAAAAACCTTAAGCAGTTCTGCTTTATCTTGCAAAATGTAATCAGCACAGCGCCCGACTATCACACAAGGCTCTTTTTCTGCCAGCTGTTTGATGATATTGCTTTGGAGAATATACAAATCATCCTGTACAGAACGCCCGTTAAAATCCCTGCCAGAAAAAATCTTCCCCAAAATTCCACCGTTGTGCACATATTCACCGTATTCTTCCGCATATTCTCTTGCATAGCCGTTTTCTTCTACTAATTTTTGGATGATCTCCTGATCATAGCAAGGAATTCTCAACCTCTTTGCAACTGATTTTCCGATTGTTCTTCCGCCGCTACCAAATTGACGGCTAATCGTAATAATTTTATTTAACATATCCTCGCCCCTTATAATAAGTATTATTATTATAAGTTTTCTAATTTTATAAGTCAATATTGAAAACACCATTGAAGTCTGAGTCCCAGGATTGAAACGCCAATGGTGTTTTCATTTTAATCTAGTATTCATGCAAGCTTGCCGAGCCCCTCATTTTCATTTCAAGTGAGATACCAAAATCAAAAAAGCTCAAAGCAGCAATGAATGCAAAAAAGCAAAGGAATCGAACTCCCTTTGCCCTAATTTAAAGTTCATCTCAAAACGCTTGTTGACTGATCTTGTATGACTTGATTTAGGTAGATATCTTTTTGACGCAAGCGTATATGTGGAAACGTGTAAATCAACCACATCCATAAAAGAACAAGCAAACTAACGGCAGCCAAAGAGTGATTCCCATACACAGGATGATTTTGTACAGCATATTTTAAACATATATACCTTGTTTTAGGAGGTTATGCCATGGCCACGATCAGTTTATGTATGATTGTTAAAAATGAGGCACGTGTTCTTGCAAGATGTCTGGAAAGTATCCAAGATTGTGTAGATGAAATTATCATTGTGGATACAGGGAGTCAAGATGCAACCAAAGCGATTGCGGCACGTTATACGGATCAAGTTTATGATTTTGAATGGATCGACGATTTTTCCGCTGCTCGGAATTTTTCATTTTCAAAAGCCTCTATGGATTTTGCAATGTGGCTGGATGCAGATGATATCCTTACGGAGGAAAACCGCACGTTATTGATTCAGTTAAAACAAGCCATACCAGAAACTGCCGATGTAGTTATGATGCGTTATCAAACAGCATTTGATGAAAATGGAAAACCAACATTTTCTTATTACAGAGAGCGACTTATTCGGAGAAGTATCCCTTTTGCCTGGAAGGGGCGTGTACATGAAGCCATTGTGCATTCAGGACGTGTTATATACTCAGATATTGCAATTACACATCGGTCTATTAAAACAACTTACAGTGATAGAAACTTACGAATTTATGAAAAGCAGGTGGCAAGCGGAGAATCACTTTCTCCCCGAGATACCTTTTATTATGGAAGAGAACTATATTATCACAAATATTATGAACAGGCCGAAAAAATCCTCGCTGATTTTCTTTCTACAGGTGCAGGCTGGATCGAAAATAATATTGAAGCATGTAAAATTTTATCCTACTGTTTTCAGGAAACAGGAGACTTATTGCAAGCGCTCCACGCATTAACGTTGTCTTTTCGTTATGATGTTCCGCGTGCGGAAATCTGCTGTGAACTAGGAAAAGTATGGATGCACCTTCAAAATTACCAAGCAGCTGTATTTTGGTTTGAACTTGCAAGAGATCTACCACGAAACGATAGAAGTGGCGCCTTCATTTCAGAAGATTGCTATGGCTTTTTGCCTTGCATTCAGCTTTGTATTTGTTATGATCGATTGGGCGATTTTAAAAAGGCAGAAGAATATAATCGTTTGGCCGGGACATATCGACCTTCTTCACCAGCTTATCTACAAAATTTAAAATATTTTGAAAGGCTTGCTTCGCACTCTCAATGACTGTTTGGAATATAATGCTTTGAGACAGCGTAAATCTCACATCTGTTCTTTATTCCAGTTTAAGGAGTGTATGCATATGAATTCCCATTCTTACAGCAGGAGGAATATCTGTCCAATATGCGAAAAGCCTTTGGATTGTAATTGCTGCTGTTTTCCTCCTGGTCCAACGGGTCCAACCGGTCCTACTGGTCCTAGGGGACCGAGAGGTTATACCGGTCCAATGGGTCCAAGAGGTATACCAGGTCCTACAGGCGCTACCGGACCCAGTTTTCCAGGGCCAACTGGCCCAACCGGTGCTACTGGTGCTACCGGTGCTACCGGTCCAGCTGGTGGCCCAACCGGTCCTACTGGCCCTACGGGTCCTACCGGACCGACTGGAGCTACTGGCCCCACTGGTCCTGCAGGTGCAACAGGTGCTACCGGTTTTAATGGTTTAACCGGTCCTACTGGGCCTAATGGGCCTACTGGGCCTACTGGGCCTACTGGTGAAACCGGACCAACGGGCGCTACAGGCGCAACTGGCCCTACCGGTCCCACTGGGCCTACGGGTCCTACTGGTCCTACGGGTCCCACTGGGCCTACGGGTCCTACTGGTGCTGGCTTAGAAACTGTAGAAGAATTTCAGCCTAACACAACTTATGCTGAGGGTGCATTGTTATTTTTTGACGGTTCTCTTTATCAGGCCAATCGTAACAGTCCAACAGGAATCCCCGGCACTTCATCTGATTACAGTTTAGTATCAGTAGCAGGTCCAACCGGTGCAACCGGCCCTACCGGTCCTACCGGTCCCACGGGTCCTACTGGTGCTGGCGACACCGGTCCTACTGGTGCTACCGGCCCCACTGGTCCCACCGGTCCTACTGGTCCCACCGGTCCTACTGGTCCCACGGGTCCTACTGGTGCTGGCGACACCGGCCCTACTGGTCCTACAGGTGCAACTGGTCCTACTGGCCCCACTGGCCCCACCGGCGCTGGCGATACCGGTCCTACAGGTGCAACTGGCCCTACTGGTCCCACCGGACCTACTGGTCCTACTGGCATTGGTGATACCGGTCCTACTGGTCCTACAGGTGCAACCGGCCCTACTGGTCCCACTGGCGAAACCGGTCCTACCGGTCCCACTGGCGAAACCGGTCCTACCGGTCCCGCTGGCGAAACTGGTCCTACCGGCCCCACTGGCGAAACCGGTCCTACCGGCCCCACTGGCGAAACCGGTCCTACCGGCCCCACTGGCGAAACCGGTCCTACTGGTCCCACTGGCGAAACCGGTCCTACCGGTCCTACTGGAGAAACCGGTCCTACCGGTCCCACTGGCCCTACGGGACCCACGGGACCCACGGGACCCACAGGCCCTACCGCAACTGTTATGATCGGAAACGTCACAAGGGGCGCTTCCGGCACCACATTGAGAGTCATCAACTCAGGAGATAGCACCAACGCTGTTCTCGATTTTGTTATTCCTCAAAGCAGTATGGTTACAGAAAACGTTCCTAATGTTCTTTCTGCAATCGACATGACAACACAGCCTACAACTGAAAATGGTGCTATTTCTTTTTCCCATACTCCTTTGGCAGTAGGTTCTGCTATCACCCATGCTAATGGATCTTCCAATATTCTGATCACGGAACCTGGAATCTATCAAGCTATGTTAAACTTCTCTGTCTCTGTGGCTCCGGAAACATCTGTTCCATCATCGCTTTCAATCAAACTTCAAAAAGATCATACAATGATTGAAGGTGCCAAAGCAAGCCGTACCTTTATGACAACACGAGAAATGGGCTTTATGTCATTAACGGCACCTTTTGAGGTGAAATCCTCGGATTCTACCCTTCAAGCAATTGCAAGCGCACCAGGGTTCCTTTTGGAAAATACGGCAATTACGGTTCTTCGTTTGGGTGATCGTCCTTAATTGTATTTTTAGCTAAAATCTCTATTATAAAAACACCTTGTATATTTGCGAAAAATCGCCAAGGGCCTGCTGCAATCAATACTTGCAGCAGGCCCTTTTTGTCCGATATCGTAAACACAAGATAATATATAGGCAGTCCCATATTTACCGCCTCTTTTGCTCTATCCATGTTTTTAGCTATATTTCAAAGGAAGCTCTTTTGAATGCTGTCTGTATGTGCTTCATACACATTCCCAATGCCTTACGTTCTGCCATGAGAAGCTCTGTTTTTAACGCCATCTCTCTCATTTCTTGAACGTATCGTCCCACATACTCTCCAAATAAATCTGCAGGATACCCAATCTTTTTCATCCATTCAATCAGTTCTGACCAATGACCACTATCCTCTTTATTTTGAGTTGAAATATCATAAGATTTTATTTCCATCACTTTTGCACCTCCCATTGAACTCAGTGTATCACGTTGTATTTGCAAAATTCGGTTAAATTCATCGAATCCGCTCTTCACTCATAAAGATTTTTGATCACAGTCCTCTTGTTTCTCTCCCCGCCATTGACTGGATCGCTGTAAAGCAGTATACTTAATAAAACATTTTCACATAAAACACAATATGTGACCGAGGTGGAGGGAGTGTTTAAATGGTATTATACTTTAGTGGAACAGGAAACAGCCAATATGTTGCAGCTCGCATTGCATCTTCTACACACGACTCAATACTCTCTATCAATGAACAGATCAAACATCATTATGATACTTCTATTTCCTCTTCCTTACCATTTGTTTTCGTGCTGCCAACACATGGCTGGCGTATTCCTCGCATCGTAGAACATTGGATTGAAAATACTTCGTTGATTGGCAATACTTATGCCTACTTTGTTCTTACCTGTGGCGATGGAACAGGTAATGCAAAACGATACTGTAGATTGCTCTGTCAGAAAAAAGGTTGGACTTTTATGGGTCTTGCCTCCATTGTTATGCCAGAAAATTATATTGCTATGTTTCCTGTACCAGACCAGGAACAGGCAGAACGTATCATCCAGGCAGCAGAGCCTCACATTACTTCTGTCATAAATACCATAAAGAAGCAAGAGCCTCTTCCAAAATCGCCTGTCTCCTTCATTGGCTGGCTGGAAAGTGGAATTGTAAATCCCCTTTTCTGTACATTTCTCATTCGATCCAAAGGGTTCTATACGACAGATGCCTGTGTTGGCTGCGGTCAATGCGTCACCTTGTGCCCCACTAACAATATCACCCTTTTCAAGGGTAAACCACATTGGGGTAAAGCTTGTACCCATTGTATGGCTTGTATCTGTCGTTGTCCTCATGAGGCCATTGAATACAAACGCCGATCAAAAGGAAAACCTCGTTATTTTCTTCATCCCAATGAAAATGTTATAATAGATGACGAATCCTAAACATAGAAAAACATAGAAAAACAGGTCCCGCTTAACAAGTGGGACCTGTTTTTCTATATTTATAGTGTCTTAATGGTTTGCTTTTTCTCAGGAGATTGGAAAAAAGTCGTTGCCAATTGTAGCACCTTCTGGGGTGCAGAGGGAATGGATAAGCTATGATCTCCTCCAGGAACGATGGTCAAAGGTACATCAAACTTTAAAGCAAACCGTTTTGCCTGTTCTACGGGTATCGTTTCATCTTCTGCACCATGGATCATATATAGCTGCACTTTTCCCGGCTGATAACACTGAAACAAATCATGACATTCCAAATCGTTTAAAAACGCTTCTGTGATTTGGATGGGACGAGTACTATTTCCAAAAAGGACATATCCCTGTTTTTCCCATTGCTCCCTTGCCTCTTCCGTTGGATGGAGGAATAAATCTGGCATATTCACAGCAGCCGAACGGCAAAAAGATTGCAATCCTGTCCCTCTTCCTTCTGAAAGATACAGAAGATTGATATAGGCACCAAAGCTAGAGGAAAAGTAGACAATCTTTACTTCTGGCATCATGGTTAGAACTTGTTGCTCCACTGCAGCCAAATCTTGCATACATGTCTCTATTCGTAACATTTCTCCATCCACTGGGCTTTCTCCATGGGCCGGAAAATCAAAGGCTACCACTCCTATACCTTGCTTTGGTAGTTCTTTCAGCAGCATTTGCGCTGTCGGACTCTCTTTGCTGCTCCCAAATCCATGGCTTACAATACAAATTTTTTCTTCCTTTCCTTTTATTTCCCAAAGGCAAGGAATGTCATACCCATTTTTACCTGCAATCCTTTGCTGTATCATCATTCCATCTCCGTTCTTGGTTTTCTCTTCACACTTTCCTGTCCTGCTTTCTTATGTAAGGATGGTGACCTTGAAATGACAGTTGAATTATGGATTAGATGGTGTCCATCGATAGTGAGCCACAATAGTCTCATGCGTCAATGCATCCTCTTCATAACTTGGCCATCCATTGTGATGAATAATATAAGGCACACCATCTTGATTTCGTCGATCTGAAACAATGGCAATATGTTTGGGGTAGATCACAATGTCTCCCGGTTGCCAAGCTGCAAGAGCTGAAACTTCAGTCGTAAGCGTTTCCCCATATCGTTTGAAAAAAACATTTAAATTTTTTACTCGACGGAAATCGATATTCGGGTCGGGTACTTGAATGGTAGGATATGCATCTCTGTGCGATACAATATCTGCATCTATCATTCCTTTCAAATCATACCCTGCTGCCTGAAATGCGCTCCAAATGACATCGGTACAAACGCCAATTCCTTCTGGAGGATAACCACCAGATTCATACGTGCTTTCATATTTAGGTCGGGTGCTTACATAAGCTCGTGCTCCCAATAAAATATCTCGGTAATCATCGATTCCGTCTCCGTCTTTATCATAGGGACTTTTTAACGTTTCTATCCCAAAATCCTGAGCTGTATAGTAATGCGTTCCAAACAATCGCTCTGGATAGGCTAGCAATATCTCACATAAAAGTATAATAACCAGCAGAACAATAGCAATGATACAGCCACGTTTAAGCCACAAATGATTCTGTTTTGGTTCCATCACTTTCCTTTCTTCTTTGACCCAGGTTCTACCGCAATCCAAATAAGAGCACTGATTCCCATTAAAATGGGGTAAAAAAGATACGGTATCATTTGAATGGGTGAGACAGTCAGGCCAACAGAGGCCGCGCCTGCCGAGGCATAAAGAAGTTGAGCACCATAAGGAATAATCCCTTGCCAAACTGATGTAAAAATATCCAAAAGAGACGCTGTACGCTTGGATGTTAAACCAAATTCATCCGAAATATCTTTTGCAATAGGACCTGTGATAACAATAGCAACTGTATTATTGGCCGTTGAAATATCCACCAAAGAGCTGAGAGCTGCAATACCAAATTGTGCGCCTTTTTTCGTTTTTACTCTTTTTCGAATGGTGTATAGCAAGAAATCAATTCCCCCGTTGGCCTTTACCAATCCAATAATGCCTGCTACAACGATGGAGATAACTGTGATATCATACATGTTCATAATGCCGCCGCTTCCATCGGGGCCTTTGGCAATAACAGAAAAGATATTGGCAACAGCTATACTCCCTGTGGCAACTCCTACGACAACTGATAAAACAGTTCCTAACACTAGAACCAGAAATACATTTAATCCACAAAGGGCACCTACTAAAACCACCAAATAAGGCAGAATTTTAAAGAAATTATAATCTAGTACACCCGTAATCTGATAAGTAGAATTCCATGTTACAACAAGGAAAATAATCAATGTAACAATTGCTGCCGGTAAAACAATTTTAAAATTTTCCCGGAACTTATCTCTCATATCGCAACCTTGGGTTCGGGCAGCTGCAATGGTCGTATCAGAAATCATAGAAAGGTTATCACCAAACATAGCACCGCAAACCACTGCACCTACGCACAATGCACCAGACAAACCGGTTTTTTGGCTGATACCCGCTGCTATGGGCGCCAATGCAGCAATGGTCCCTACAGAAGTACCCATAGCCGTCGAAATAAAGCAACCAATGACAAACAACCCTGTTACCGCAACACTGGGCGGTAAGATCGTTAAACTGAAATTAACCGTACTTTCAACACCACCAGCCGCCTGTACAGCACCAGAAAATGCACCCGCCAAGACAAAGATCAAACACATGATCATAATATTTTGATCTCCCATGCCGGCAGCTACCGTAGACAATTTATCCGCAAAGCTTCTTTTTGGATTCTGCAAAAAAGCCACAACCAATGCGATGAGAAATCCTACAATAGCCGGCATGGCATAAAAATCATGAAACAAAATACCGCTTCCAATAAACACAATAAGAAACACTAAAATTGGCAACAGTGCACTGGCTTTCCCCTTGTTCATCACATTCTCCTCCATGTAAACAAACTGCATACCGTTTGTTTCTTTTCATAAAACATTTGAAAATTGTGAAAAGAAACAAATCTACGAGGGATATTATGGTCGAAAACCGTCGTTTTGTCAAGCATTGCACTAGTTTTACTGTTCTGCATTGAACAGATGGTCCGAATCTTGATAATCATACGTTTTGTGCATCATGAAAATGAACCTAGGAAGAACATCTCATGTTCATTCTTTTTCTGTAAACAGTGACGTGGATAAGTATCGATCTCCCAAGTCTGGCAAAAGAACTACGATGTTCTTCCCCTGATTCTCTGGTCGTTTTGCCAATTGGATGGCCGCCCAAAGAGCAGCTCCGGAGGAAATACCTATTAAAATTCCTTCTTTACGTGCCATTTCCCTTCCTATTGTAAATGCATCTTCATGATCCACCGGGATTACTTCATCATAGATCTTTGTATTAAGAACCTTGGGAATAAACCCTGCACCAATCCCTTGAATCTGATGGGCTCCGCTTTTTCCGGCTGATAAAACAGGGGAGTCTTTTGGTTCCACTGCAACCACCTTGACGTCTGGATTTTTCTCTTTCAGGTATTCCCCTACACCTGTCAGAGTACCACCAGTTCCCACACCTGCCACAAACACATCAACCTCTCCATCTGTTTGTTGCCAAATTTCAGGACCTGTGGTTTCTTTATGGGCCTTTGGATTGGAAGGATTTTCAAATTGGCCTGGGATCCAACTGGCTGGGATTGCCTTTGCAAGCTCTTCTGCTTTTGCAATAGCTCCTGCCATTCCTAAAGCCCCTTCTGTCAAAACCAGTTCGGCCCCATATGCTCTGAGCAATAATTTTCTCTCATGACTCATAGTCTCTGGCATTGTTAAAATAATACGATATCCTTTCGATGCAGCAATCGCCGCAAGGCCAATACCTGTATTTCCGCTGGTTGGTTCAATGATAACAGAATGGGAAGTCAATTTTCCCTCTTTTTCTGCATCTTCAATCATTTTTTTTGCTACTCTGTCCTTCACGCTTCCTGCTGGATTAAAATATTCCAATTTGGCTAACACACGTGCAGACAGCTGATAGGATTTTTCCAAGTTTTCTACTTCGAATAAAGGTGTCTTTCCAATCAACTCAGAAACCGAATGATAAATGTTCGCCATTTTATTTTTCCTTTCTATTGTTGAATGTTCTCTTCCTGGCGTTTTTGTTGTAGTTCTTGATAGGAAATACGCTGTCCTAGAGAATCTGCCTGTTTCACTGCATTGAGAATGGCACACCTCACAGCTTCCGCAGCTAAAATACCAACAGCATCAAAGTTAGCTGTTATGTGACCTGTACACATAGCAAACATTGTGTCTCCATCAAACACTGAGTGAGCAGGTCGTACTGCTCTAGCAATTCCATTATGCCCCAACATTGCCAATTTTGTTGCTTGCGCTTTGTGCATCCTTGCGTTAGAGATAATACAGCCAATGATAGTATTTCCACTAAACAAATCTTTGCCATCATCATAAGATTCCAATAAAACTCTTTGAGAATCCGCCATGGAAATCTTATCATCGTTTAAAGCTCCAGCAATGATTTGTCCAGTCTGGCTGTCAAAGATATCACCTACACAATTTACTGCCATTACAGCGCCTACCATCAATTCGCCTTGTTGAAATGCAGCTGTCCCCAGTCCACCTTTCATAGCAAATGCCTTACCTCGTGCTTTACCAATCGTAGCACCTGTGCCAGCGCCAACGCTGCCTTCTGTCCACATACCATTGTACGCCTGCTTGCAAGCTTCATAGCCCATCGCAGCATCAGGACGCACATCTGCTGCTCCGCATTTGAGGTCAAATAAAATCGCAGCACATACATTGGGAACCACAGTTACTCCTACATCACGTCCGATTTTTCGTTCTTCCAAAAAGCGCATCACTCCGCCTGCTGCATCTAGGCCGAACGAGCTTCCCCCCGCTAAAACCACAGCATGTGTCTGAGTACGGTTATTGACAGGGTTTAACGCATCTGTATCTCTTGTTCCAGGCGAGCCTCCTCGAACATCCACACCACATACGGCACCTTGTTCACATAATATAACTGTACACCCTGTAGCAGCTTCTAGATCTTGTGCGTTTCCAATATAAAACCCTGGAATTGTTTGAATGTTAATTTCCTGCATATTTCTGCTCCTCAATGTTTGAATCATTTATGTTTTATCCTTATTTTTACGCGGGATCTGTCATCAACTGAACAACAATTTCCGAAGCTCGCACTAACTCGTCCAGCCTGGACCATTCTTTCACACTGTGGCAGTCTTCCATTCCACAAGCCAACGCTACACCGCATAAACCATGCTGTACAAAATGATTGTTATCACTGCCCCCAAAGGTTTGAACCAGCTGGAAAGGCACCCCGCATGCTTCACATGCACGTCTTGCACGCGCAATAACCGGAGACTCTTTTGGTATCTCATAGGCGATACACCCAAATCGATGGTCAAAGGAAACCGTAACTCCAAATGCTTTGCCAATTTCGGTAAAACGAGTTTTTATATTGTTGTACATCTCCAGTGTGGCCTCGTGCTGATAACTCCGGATCTCTCCTTGCACAATACATGTTTCGGAAACAATATTCCGAGCTGTTCCGCCTTGTATGATTCCAAAATTGACTGTAAGCTCATCTCCTACATGACCCTGTTTGAAGGAAGCAATAGCCTTTGCCGCTGCTGCAATGGCATTTGCACCTGTTTCAGGTGCAAAACCTGCATGTGCCGCTCTTCCTTTGCAGGCGACTGTAAATGCCAAAATAGTTGGTGTGCGATAGGCACAGCTACCCACAGGGCCCGACAGATCCAACACGTATGCTTCTTTTGATTGTAAAATAGAATAGTCAAAACACAAGGCACCGCCACTGTAGATTTCTTCTGCAACTGTAAAAAGGAATTCTACCTCCCGGTGAGGGATTTCTTGTTCTATCACTGTTGCAATAGCTTCTATAAGCACTGCAACGCCAGCTAAGTCATCAGCACCTAAAACCGTATCGCCTGCGCTTTGAATGACGCCATTGGGCAACAAAATGGCTTGTTTCCCTCTGGATGGTTCTACCGTATCTAAATGGGCAGAAAACAATAATGGTTTGGAACCTGACATTGTTTCATTCCAGTGAGAATATAAATTTCCACAATTGCCCCCCAATTGTTCCCCTGCGCAATCTTCTACTACAGGTAATCCCAAAGCATTCAGCCGTTTCTTTATATAGGATCCTATTTCTTTTTCTCCCAGTGATGGACTGTCAATGGATACAAGATCCTGAAACGTCTGAAACAAACGGCTTTGATTGACTCTTCCCATAGATACACTTCCTTTTTTACATTCTATTTGATCTAGCATACCATAGAATATTCCTCTTGACCAGCCTGTTTAACGTTTGCATTGCATCTCTGCATCATATATAAGCCCCATATTCCCTCGCTTCATTCCAAACAATAGATACTTCTATTTGCTTTGTAAAAAATAAGATCCTGCTTTATAAAGCAGGATCTTATTTTTTAATTGATTATACTCAGATATGGAAACATTACTTACTGAAGACCATTTTCATTCCACTGATTTCCATCACTAGGTTGCCATCTTCTAAAGTGACATCCTGGCTCTCGCCTTGAATGGTTAAGGTATAGGCACCAGTACCCACTTCCCAAGTTCCTTCCGCTTCTTCGCCAGCAGCATTCCCTGTAAGTGTGCCATCCGCTCTGATATCAAAGGAAATATCAAGAGCAGAAGCGTCTGTTCCCAGTCCATATTGTTCTGCGAAATCCTTGATGTCTACCACTGTACCGGCAATGTCTACACCTGACAAAGTCCATTTCCCAACAATTGGATCTCCACTGCCGCCGCCACAGCCAGCCAGAAGCGTACTCATCATCAGCAAAATTGTCATAACCAGTGCCGCAGGTTTCCATGTTTTTTTCATTCTATGTTCCTCCCTTTCATTTCAGCTATTGTTTCAGATAGGTTGCTTTTTCACCTAGATCCCCACCTGTATTGCTGATAAACTCTGTTGGTTTATAATACCACAAAACAGCTCATTTTT
>CAWVKD010000003.1:0-10361 GCA_963929765.1 Clostridia bacterium
AGACAGTCTTTCCGACTGTCCTTTTGTGTGGAGCGGGAGACGGGATTCGGACCCGCGACTTTCACCTTGGCAAGGTGACACTCTACCCCTGAGTCACTCCCGCATTTTCACTTTTTGTTTTCTGCTGTTTTGCTTGACAACGTAGCCTATTATAACCATAAGAAAGCCAAATGTCAACACTTTTTTAAAAAAAATAAAAAATAATTGTTTTCTTTTTATTTCCGCCCTATAGAGAGGAAAAGAGGCGAATAGCAATAGAGTGCAAAAGCGTTCCTCTGGAACGCTTTTGCGTTAACGGTGTGGAATATGTGCTTTCAGATATGCTTCATAACGTACCCGATGTTCCTCGCGGGAAAATGGAATTCCATACCAGGTGCAGTCCAGCACATCTGCATCTTTTACCACTTCATCGATTGGGTCATCCACAAACGATTTGCGGCTATGGTTTTTAACTGCCTGCGCAATAATCTCTATTTCATCTGGTGTAAATAGATTTAAAGAAGAGAGAAATGGCTTGATAGGTTCATATCCTGCTTCTGCATGGCCTTTTTGCTTTCCTGTCAAGATTCTTCCATAGTCATGTACAGAACAGGCACAGGCGCAGAGTTCAGGATCTAGCCCCCGCTCTTCGGCTAGCATCCAAGCCAGACGGGCGCTGCTCGCCATATGCACTCTTTCCCAGTCGATAGGTTCATCCCTTTCCTCTACGAGAGGGGCATAATGATCGATCTCACGCAACAAGGCGCTCTGCAATTGCATTATACGATTCATGAGGTTCTTCCTTTCTTTTGTGATAGATTCAGTGTATCATATTTCTCTAAAAAGGGAAAGAAAGGGTTTACATCATAGAATAGAGATGGATATAATAGTAAAAGAGAGAAGGGATTCCATGGAAGAGAAAAAGGTTTTGATTTGTGCGTTTGGGAAAAAGTTATGGCAAAGAGGGTATGTTGCTTCTAATGATGGAAATCTTAGCATCCGATTAGAAGATGGAACGTATCTTATTACACCCTCCGGCGTGAGCAAAGGAGAATTGAGGCCAGAGATGATTGTGCATATCGATAGGGAAGGGCAGTTGCTTTCCCCGTCTTTGTATCATCCATCTTCAGAGTGGCCCATGCATCTGCGGTGCTACGAAAAACGCCCGGATATTGGGGGTGTAGTCCATGCTCATCCAGTGGCGGCAACGGCTTTTGCCTGTGCCAGGAGGCCCCTGGATGCCCCTATTTTGGGCGAATTTTTAATGGCCCTGGGGAAAGTACCTGTAGCCCCATATGGGAGGACGGGGACTATGGAGATTCCAGAGGCCATAACCCCGCTTTTAAGGGATCATGATGGTATCTTGCTGGCCAATCATGGTGCCTTGACTTTAGGCCCGGACTTGGAAACGGCATATTACCGAATGGAGAGCATGGAGCATACGGCACGGATTTATTTGGCACTGGGGCAATTGGGCGGAGGCATTCCTCTTGCAAAAGAAGAAGTAGAAGCATTGATGCAGCAAAAATCATAAAGCCATAGCAAAAGCCACTCTCTCGCGAAAGGAGAGAGTGGCTTTTTTTCTATTTTTCCGCCCAATTTCCTGTGGCGTCTGCTTTCAAATATGCATTGATGAAACCATCGATTTCACCATCCATGACAGCTGCAATATTACCGGACTCAAAACCGGTTCGATGGTCTTTGACCAAAGTATAAGGCATAAATACATAAGAGCGTATTTGACTGCCCCATTCGATTTTCATTTGGACACCTTTGATGTCTTCAATTTGATCCAAATGCTCTCGTTCTTTGATTTCAATTAGTTTAGAGCGCAGCATGCGCATGGCCATTTCTCGGTTTTGGTGTTGACTTCGTTCATTTTGACAGGCAACAATAACGCCTGTAGGCAAGTGGGTAATGCGGATGGCGGATTCTGTTTTGTTCACATGTTGGCCGCCCGCCCCGCCACTACGGTATGTGTCTACTTTTAAATCCTCTGGACGGATGTCAACTTCCACATCGTCTCCAATTTCTGGCATGACTTCCAATGCGGCAAAAGAAGTGTGGCGACGACCGGAAGAATCGAAAGGGGAAACACGAACCAGGCGGTGGACACCAGATTCACTGCGCATGTAGCCGTAAGCATTCTCTCCTTCGATTAAGACAGTAGCACTTTTCATACCAGCTTCATCCCCGTCTAAGTAGTCTAAAACCTTATATTGGTATCCGTGTCGCTCTGCCCAGCGAGTGTACATCCGGAATAACATCTGGGCCCAGTCCTGCGCTTCTGTTCCACCGGCGCCGGCATGGAAAGATAAGATGGCATTGTTATGATCATATTCTCCGGATAATAAGGTTTCCAGACGTGCTTGTTCCAAAGCATCGGACAGCTCCTCATATCCGCTGGTGAGCTCTGGGAGAAGACTTTCATCTTGTTCTTCCAGAGCCATTTCGCAGAGAGTTTCCAAATCCTCCCATTGCCGCATCATATTGGCATGAGAAGCGCATTTTGCTTTTAAATGTTTCATACGTTGCAACACTTTTTGGGAACGTGTCAGGTCATTCCAGAAACCATCTGCTGTACTTTCTTGTTCCAGTTTCTCCAATTCACGGCGGGCTCCTTCTAAATCCAGTGCCGACCCTAAATCATCCAGTGTTGGACGCATATTGTGTAACTTCTGCTTATATTCTTCAAATTCAATCATCAATTTCCCGCCTTTTGTCTTTCGTATTCTACTATATTATACAAAAAATACGGAGGACTGTAAAGAGAAAAGGCAGGGTGTTAGCGCTCGCTGGTGCACCATTCTTCATTGCTGTCAAAAATCAAATCGTCCACATCTTGTGTTGCCGGCCGCTCTTCGTGGAAGCAAACATTCCATACACGCATTTCCATATCCCCTTTCTCAATTGTCAATTCGGTACAGTGATCATATGGCAAAGTTCCTATGGGCACTGTAACATACTGTACAGCATACAGATTAGTATATGCAAAAGAGATGAAAAGATGCCCGAAAAAAGGGAGGTTACACATTATTTTTTCAGGTGGTATAAAGTACGAGGAGAAAAGTGGTGTCAAAAAGAAGGAAAGGAAAAAATGAGACAAGAGATATAACAAAAAAAGGCCAGTTCCTTGTGTTGATCTGGAGGGGATGGTATAATAAAAAAATAGAATGGTTACAACGAGGAATCGGAGGAAGAAGGGATTGACCATGAAGATTCTAGAAGAAAGAATCAAACGTGATGGTGTGATTCAAGCAGGTGGCGTGTTGAAAGTAGACCGTTTTTTGAATCACCAAATGGATATTGCGTTTTTTGGGCTGCTGGCCCAGGAATTTTACCGGCTGTTTGGGGAATGTGGCGTGACCAAAATTTTAACGATAGAGGCGTCTGGAATTGGAATTGCATGTATTACAGCTCAACCCTTTGGTGTGCCTGTTATCTTTGCCAAGAAAACCAGAACAAAGAATATTGCAGGAGAAGTCTATACAAGCCGTATAGAATCCTTCACCCACGGTGTGACGTATGATATTATCGTATCCAAAGAATGTTTGCGCCCAGAGGACCGTGTGTTGATTATCGATGATTTTTTGGCCAATGGCAGTGCCCTTTTGGGATTATCCCAATTGGTAAAAGATGCAGGGGCCACATTGATTGGCGCCGGCATTGTCATTGAAAAAGCTTTTCAGCGCGGAGGAGAACTGGTTCGCAGTCATGGAATCCGTGTGGAGTCTTTGGCCAAAATTAAAAGAATGAGTGAAAAAGAAGGCATTGTTTTTACAAAGTAGTCCCTATGTGTATGATGTATGACATCTTGCAGGATAAAAGGACAGGGATCAAAGAGCCTTATTTTTCTCCCATGGAAGCGTATCCAAGTTTGCAGGATATCAAGATGCTGCCTGATGTTAAATCAGGCAGCATCTTCTGTTTCTATCCCATTGATATGCCAGAGAGTAACGTGGCAAGCAACCAGATAAGACTGGCAACAGTAGCGCCTGCAGCGAAAAAGGTAGAAGAAGGAATCCGTTTGAACCAACGGTTCCATCCTGTTTTTTGCTGTACATATCCATCGGCAACTTGACGTGCCTCTTCTAATACTTGTTCAGCTGTAACACCGCTGTTTTCTGGCGTGTCGCGCACGATAAAAATGGCCTGTTCAAAAAGACGGGGATCAGGGGATTTTACAACAATCACTTGACGTGATACTCCTTTGACCATCATGGTTTCCTCCTCTACCAATATTTTCTTCTTTCAGTGTAACCACCTGAAAGAGGGGATATACAGTAGAGAAAGAAAAGTTTTTTCAAATTCCTCTTGTAATTTCGCCTAAAAGCGTTATAATGAAAAGGCAATTCATAAGCAGAGTAGGTTAGCGTGTGTTTTAACTGGAGTTTTCAGTTACGGAGAAAGGATTCTCTGGAGTGTCAGCGGGACGGGGAGTTGTCCGCTGAACGAATAATCCGTTTTGGATTTACAGTACGTTAGCCGCATCCCGCTGCTACATACCGGAGTCTGGGCGGACAGAGCCTCCTCTATGTGGCAACAACATTGAGAGGAGGTTTTTTTGATGCAATTGTATCCCGGTCCTTGGAAAAAAGAATATTGGATGGAAGCGGCAAGAACATTAAAAAGCGTACGGGCATTGGTTTTTGCCGCTGTTTTGGTGGGAGTGGAAGTCATTTTGAGTTTGCTAGCCATTCCAATTGGGGGAAATGCGCTGCAAATCCACTTTACTTTTCTGGCAATCAGTTTATCCAATTTGGTCTGCGGTCCTTTTGTGGCGCTTGTGTCCGGTTGTGCTGCAGACTTACTATCCTTTTTTGTATACTCGATGGGGTCTCCGTTCTTCCCAGGGTACACTTTAACAGCAATGCTCAGTGCGTTCATTTATGCGCTTTTTTTCTTTCGAGCACAGATCTCTGTTTTGCGGATTGTACTGTGTAAACTTGTGATCAATTATGGTATGAATGTTTTGCTCGGCTCTGTTTGGCGCATTATCCTTTATGGAAAAGGATATCTCTTTTATGTCAGTACCAGTTTTGTTAAAAACACTATTTTACTCCCCATTGAGGTATTGATCTTATTTCTGCTGTTCAGCCTGTTGCTGAAGCCGCTTGCACATATGGGCTTGATTCCGCCTCAGCCCACACAGAGGATTCCCATCACTTGTTTTTGGCAAAAGAGCAATAAGGAAGCCATATGAGAGATGGAAAGAGGACTTGGTTTTATCAAGTCCTCTTTTTCTTTTGGTGCATTGAGAATATGTCCACAGATAAAAGACATTTGCATGCAAAATATCTGCATGCGAAAGACATAGATTTGAAAAGACTAACTTTTTTAGAAAAAGAGAACTTTTTCTGAAAAAAGGTATTGACAAATGAAATAAAGAGGACTACAATAGCACCAGAAAGAGAAAATGAAAGAAAAAATGTTCAGAAAAAAGAAATATAACAAGAAAAAACAAACAAAAAAGGACAAAAATATAAACTAATAATAATCAATCTTAATTGCAGGCAGAATCAGGTGTCAACACATTGTTTCCATTCCCCTTTTGGTTGTTGCCCTGAAATCTGATACAATATAATCGTGAGATCCTTTCTCTCATCTGGAGAGCGGTTGTCCACGATACAAAAACTTTCAAAAATCATAAAAATCATTTGGTTCTATTAAAGGAGGCCATTACCATGACGAAGGAAAAGAATCGCACACCGTTGTATGAAACATATCATCGTGCCAATGCCAATGCAAATCCCTATCGGTTTGCTACTACCATTGCATCTTACAGAGCAAACCATCATGCAAAATAAGAAAGCCTAGGAAAGTAGATGAATGCCACAAGAGGAATCCTCTTGTGGCATTCTCTTTTCTCATATGAGTTGAAAAAGTGATTGAAGTTGTCAAAATCCGTTAAACAAGGCCTAAGAAATGGACACAGGTGGTGTATAAGAAACAAAAGGCCACACCCATTGCAGTAGGGAGCAGGATGGCAATTGCCGTCCATCGGATGCTGTGGCTTTCCCGATAGATTGTAAGGCAAGTGGTGGAACAGGGCCAGTGCATCAAAGAGAAGAGCATGGTACAAATGGCGGTATGAACTGTCCAGCCATGTTCCACTAAAAGAGTTCGAAGGGATTCCAAACTGTCCCATTCCATCAAAGCACCCGTGGATAGGTAAGCCATAATAATGATAGGCAAAACAATTTCGTTGGCTGGGAAACCCAGAATGAATGCCATTAAAATGACACCATCTAGCCCAAGATATTGAGCGAAGGGGTCCAGGAACTGAGTGCAAAAAGATAGCAAACTGGTAGAGCCAACAGAGACATTGGCGAAAACCCAAATCAGAATTCCAGCAGGAAGTGCAACTGCAACGGCACGCCCCAAGACGAACAGAGTACGATCCAAAATAGATCTGACCAGTACTTGCCCCACTTGTGGAATGCGGTAAGGTGGCAGTTCCAGGGTGAAAGAGGAAGGGGTTCCTTTTAATAAGGTTGAAGATAGAAGGCGAGAGCTGAAAAAGGTCATGAAAACACCTAATAGGAGGATGGCCGTCAGGAGAAGTGTAGCATATATCGGTCCGAGTGGGGTAGAGACCCCCACAAAAAACATAGTGATGATTGCGATAAAGGTAGGGAAACGACCGTTGCATGGTACAAATTGATTGGTGAGCATGGCGATGAGTCGTTCTCGAGGGGAGTCAATAATGCGACATCCAATGACCCCGGCAGCGTTGCAGCCAAACCCCATACACATGGTAAGCGCCTGTTTTCCACATGTTTTGGCTTTTTGAAAGGCGTGATCCAAGTTAAATGCCACTCGAGGAAGGTATCCGAAGTCTTCCAGAAGAGTAAAAAGAGGAAAGAAAATAGCCATTGGTGGCAGCATGACGGAAACAACCCAAAACAAAACTTGGAGAGCGCCATCAATCAGAAGGCTGCGAAGCCACTCTGGTGCACCTAAAAAGAGCAGAAAAGCGGAGCATTTTGATTGCACCCAGGAAAGAAACTGGGAAAGCCATTCAGAAGGGTAATTGGCACCAGTGATGGTGAGCCACAAGATTCCTGCAAGCAGTAGGAGCATAATAGGAATACCTGTTAAACGGCTGGTAAAAAGACGATCCAAGCGCCGATCTCGTAAATCGTGGTTTTCCTTTTGAGCGGAGATGATACCGTGACAAAGTTGTTCTGCTGTACGCACGAGACCCGAGACAATGGCATCGGTAAGAGCGGTGCCGGAAAGGCCAGCGGCTTCCAATTGAGCCATGGCAGTATCCAAAGCCATAGCGCAACCTGGAGAAGAGAATGTGTTAGGGGAGAGGCTCCCGTCTAACAGGCGTAGAGCAGAAAAACGAGGGGAGCAATGGATGTTGTCATGCCCTTTTGGAATGACAGGTTCCAGACAGGCAAGCGCTGCTTCCAAAGGCGAGGGGTAGAGGACGGGAGCGGGTGTGTTTTGATTTTTCTGTTTTACTAGAATTTCCAAACGTTTCATTAGCCCATCCAGCCCTGCTTTACGTCCTGCGCTGATCCCAACAACTGGAACACCAAGGCGCTGCTCCAACAACGGAAGATTCAAGATCAGTCCCTTTCGCTTGGCTTCATCCAGCAAATTGACACAGACAATGACCTGAGATGTGATTTCTGTTGTTTGTAGCACCAAATTCAAATTTCGTTCCAAACAGGTGGCATCGCAAACTACGATAACTGCGTCAGCGTTGCCAGAGCAAAGGAAGTCCCTTGCCACCTCTTCTTCTGCTGAATGGGCCATCAAAGAGTAGGTTCCGGGCAAATCAATCAATTGATATCGATGCCCTTGATAAGTACAAGCTCCTTGTGCCGTGGAGACTGTTTTTCCGGGCCAGTTACCAGTGTGTTGATTGGCACCTGTCAGGATATTGAATAAGGTGGATTTACCCACATTTGGGTTACCGGCCAATGCGATCACATAATCTCCAGGCTGGCAGTGAAGCTGAAAAGATGCATCAGAAATGTGATGCCCAGTAGAAGTTGCCGTAAGTCCCATAGGGTCATACCGTTCCGGGTGCGACCAGGATCTGAGCGGCATCCTGAACGCGCAAAGCGATCACTGCACCACGGATGCCGTAGGCCACGGGATCGCCCCAAGGACTTTTTTGCATACATGTGATCTGTGTTCCTTCGATCATGCCGATATCTTGAAGCCGGCGTCGTATATTGCCATTGGCATAGAGCTTTGTGATGATTCCTCGCTCTCCCTCTTGCAGGGTATGCAAAGGGATGGATTGCTTCATAAAAGGCATCTCCTTATTGTTCAAATTGAGTTATGAGGTAGGAAAGATTTGGTTTCCCTGTGCCAGTGTATGAGAAAAAACAATGAGACGTGACGGCAAAAAAGACTGCCGCTCCAGGATTTTCTGGAACGGCAGCATAGAAAATGAGAAAAAGGAGTTTGGGTTTATGATGGGATCTAGCTTGTCCAGTCGGGCAGATAGTCGTCTGGATTGACAGCTACACCATTTTTCTGCATTGCAAAATGCAAATGGGGCTCACTTCCGCTTTCCCCAATGGCAGTTTCACCGACAGCGCCAATGACATCACCGGCTCGGACAGAATCGCCTTTTTCCACCGTAGGTGTGGCGGCTAAATTGGAATAAATACTAGTAAGGTTGTTTTTGTGAGAGATCACAACAGTTGTTCCCATTAGATCGTCTTCATAAAGGTCAGAGACAGTTCCGGCAGAAATAGCCATAACCTTATCTCCTACAGCGGCTTTGATATCGATGCCTTCGTGGGTGCGCCAATCCATAAAGGTTTCATTGAAGACCAATGCATCAGAGCTGAAAACGCCAATGGTTTCTCCGGCGATGGGACGAACAAAAGACTCGTTGGCCTCAGCAGCGGTAGGTGCATTGGAAGGAGAAGGCACGGGAGAAGGCGTGGGTGTCACGGTAGGCTTTGGGGTTGGTGTAGGAGACGGCTTGCTGCTTTCTACAGGAGATGGAGAAGGGGAGAGAATGACTGCTGTCTGTCCACCTACTGTCTGAGGTTCTTCTGCAGACAGGGTTGAGGAATTCTCGTTGTTGTTGGAGAAAAGGAGATAGCCCGAAATTCCGATTGCGGTGACGCACAGGAACAGGACTATGTAGAAGCCCCGTCCTGCCAAAAAATGGCTGATTTTTGTTTTCCATGGTTTTTTCATGTGTTTCAAACACCTCCGCCCCTATTGTTGACCATGAAATGGAGAGATATACAGGAGCAGCCAAAAAAACGAAAAAATTTTGAAAAACCCCTTTACAAATGGCAGAAGGTGTGCTATAGTATCAACTGTAATCGATAATAGTTATCGTTATTATTAAGTGAGGCGCCTATGGATCAGAAAAGACGATACAGTGAAAAACGAAACGCAATTTGGCAAGCGTTGTATGACACCTGTGAGCATCCATCGGCAGAGCAGGTTTATGAAACGGTTCGGAAGCAATATCCGGAAATCAGTTTGGGCACCATATACCGTAACTTGACCCAGTTTAAAGAATGGGGGCAGATTAAATCGGTAGGTGTAGTGAATGGTCAAGAGCGATTTGATGCCAATGTATCACCTCATCCACATTTCATTTGCCGCCAATGCGGTGCGGTTATCGATTTGCATCATATTTCAGATGAATTGATGCAGGCGGAACGAGTCATGCAACTCTATCCTGTTTCTGTGGAGTATCAGGAGTTGGTATTTCACGGAATCTGTCACACATGTTCAGAAAAAAACAAAAACCAAAACAAAACATCATAAATCATATTGACTGGAGGAAAACAAACATGAAAAAATTTGTATGTACCGTATGTGGCTATATCCATGAAGGCGATTCTGCTCCTGCAGTATGTCCACAGTGTAAAGCTGACAGCTCCAAGTTCAAAGAACTGACCGAAGAAAAGGCAGTCTATGTAACAGAGCATGTGGTAGGTGTTGGAGCAAAAGACCAGATTGATCCTATGGTATATCAGGGCTTGGTTGATAACTTCAATGGAGAATGCACCGAAGTTGGTATGTACTTGGCCATGGCTCGTGTAGCACATCGTGAAGGCTATCCTGAAATTGGCCTGTATTGGGAAAAAGCTGCTTATGAAGAAGCAGAACATGCTGCAAAGTTTGCAGAACTTCTGGGCGAAGTCATTACCGACAGCACCAAGAAGAATTTGGAGATGCGTGCAGCAGCAGAATGTGGTGCATGCAGCGGCAAAATGGATCTTGCCAAACGTGCCAAAGAGCTGGGCTATGATGCCATCCACGATACTGTCCATGAAATGGCAAAAGATGAAGCTCGTCACGGCAAGGCTTTCGAGGGCTTCCTGGCTCGCTACTTCGGCTAATCATCAGACAATCAATCAGAGAGAAGGACCCCGGGCCAC
>CAWVKD010000004.1:0-22609 GCA_963929765.1 Clostridia bacterium
GTCGGCAAGCTGTTGATACCAGTTACAACAGTCACTTTACCGTTTGCATTTACAAAGAAGTAAATGGTGCTGTTATCTGCCAGAATGACTTCGTTATCCTGTTCATATGCACTGTTGGTACGGATTGCCTTTTCAGGTTCATCCATGTTGTAACGGTTTTTGTTAGCCTGAGTCGGAGCAATGGTAACAGTTCCGTCATCGTTTACAACATAGGAAACAATGTGGTTCACCATACCATTAGCAGCAACCTCGGACAAAGGAGCGCTTGCCCATTCATAAGCTGCATAGGCACCATCGCCTTTTGCCAAACGAACAGCCATGGCACGCTCTTTGTCAGTCTTGGAATCACCGGTTGTAAGTGGAGTTCCTTTGCCATCAGCCTTCACTAATTTGACAGTGCTGTTTACATCGGCAGCAAGTTCGCTCTTCAGATATTCGTCTGCAGAAGCTGCCAAGTCAACATTGTAAGCTACTTCGTTGCCATCGGCCAGAACCAGCTTGATGACACCAGTGGGCTCGCCAAGGCTGTTTACATCAGCATTGGAAGCGATAACCAAACCATACTGTTTTGCGCCTTCCACAACAGGACCTTTAGCAATAATGTTGCCGCTGTTATCCAGATAGAATACATAGGTTTCGCCGATCATGTCAACACCGTCAGCTGCTTCAGTGTCCTCGCCGAGATAATTGGTGAGGCCAATGTTATTAGCAGTAGCAACAATGGACTCTGCATATGCAGTGCCATCGATGGTTGCCTTGTTGTTTGCCTTGTTGAAGGAAGCAACTTTGCCAGTTACTGTTTGAGCCTTTTCGATGTAAGTAACAGATCCGTAGGTAACATACAGAACATAGTCGCCCTTGGCAATGCCGTCGTATGCAACGATATCATCAAAAGGCATCTTGTTTGCGCCTGCAAGGGTGATTTCGCTTTCTTTGGTGTTATAAATAGTAACTTTGGACAGGGTCTTGTTGGTCACAAATGCAACATCGACTGTGCCGTCATTGTCGTTGTCGATCAGTCTGCGTTCGCTGCCAGCCTTGGCCATTTGCAGGCAGGTGTCGCCCTTGACTTTATCTGCACCAACATCGCTGTAGACGCCATTGATCACAACGCCACTGCCTGCATCAACGGTCAGGTCATTGTCTTTCAGGAAATCGTTGACGTCATCAGCATCTTCCAAAGCAGCGGTAGTGGTAACGATCTTGTTGTTTTCGGTTGCAATAACAGAACCCAAAACAGACTCAGTGGTCTTGCCATAGTTCTTCACATAAACAGTGACTTCCTGGCCAACCATGTCGTTGTCTACACCAATGGGGAGGGTATCTATGCCCGCGTCTTCATAATCGTTGACTGTTCTAAGATCCAAAACCATTTTGCCTTTGGGAGCTTTTGCACCACCATTAGCAATGGTGAACACATCGTTGGCAACAACCATACCAACAACAGCAGCGGTGTTGAAGTACTTGCTCAGAACGGTAGCGTTTGTCTCTACTGCATGGGTGCCAACAGAACCGTCTGTACCAGCAGAGGTGTACTCTACCAGATGTGCAGTCAATGCATTGTAGATGATCTGTGCAGCATCGTCACGGTTCAGAGGATCACTGGTCACAAAACCGCTGGCCAAACCTTCATAGAGTTCTGTTTGGTTTGCCAATGCATCGGTTTTGGAATCCCACTGATTGCCAACCAGGTTCTCGAAGTTAGCATCATAGTTGAGTGCTACGAGGAGCATTTTGGCAAGCTGGGTACCGGTAACGGTTTCATCGGGTTTGAAGTAGCCCTGACCATCACCAGCAACGATCTTCAGGCTGGTAACATACTCGATGTAAGCTGCACCCCAAGTGCCCTTGGTGTCTTTGTAGCTTACATAGTCGGGGTTGCCCAGAACGGGCTCTTTGCTGCCGTTGAGAACCACACAGACAAGCTTTGCAGCTTCTGCACGGGTCAACAGGCCTTCAGGATCATAAAAGCTGCCGTCTTCTTTACCGGCAATGACATTCAGCTCTACCAACGTTTCGACAGCGACTTTATTTTCGATCTTGTCTTTGTCGGTAAAGTCTTGGTACGCTGCGCTGGCGCCGACGATCATCAGGCCTGCAAGCAGGGCGATCATCATAACCAGCGAGAGTACTCTTTTGAGATTACGCATGCGTTTTTTCCTCCTTTTTTATTTGGAATGGTTTTCTCTCTTTGGTCCTCATTCTTTCTTTCGGGACGAGAAAAGGTCCTGCCCGCCTCAAAAAGGTATGTATCAACCGTTTTAAAAAGCGTTTCGAACCTTTTAAACCATCCAAACGAAAGAATGAAGCCAAAGAAGGAAATCCCTTCCTTGTTCGCTCTTACTATAACGCGTCCTCCCTTTTTTGTCAATTGCCCCACCTCATTTGTAACACAACTGAAACATTCAAAAAGGAAGGAGAAAATCGTCAACTAGCGATCTTCTCCTTCCTTTTTTAGGTATTGTTAGGACTATTCATTACCTTCCTGCATCGCTTTGGCTTCTTCAATAGCCTTCTGCTGCGCTGCCGGAGGGGCTTCTTCATATCTTACAAAGGTAAAGGTAAAGGAGCCTCTGCTCTGGGTAATCGAACGCAGATCAATGGCATAACTGTTCATTTCTGCCATAGGAACTTCTGCTTCCACAATCTGCTCACCATCACCAGTAGGCGTCATTCCCATCACGCGGCCGCGGCGCTTATTCAAATCGCCAATGACATCGCCCATGTAACTATCTGGAATGGTTACTTTCAATGCGCCAATGGGCTCCAAAAGAACAGGATTTGCCTGAGGCAGACCAGCTTTATAAGCAAGCTGTGCCGCTGTTTTAAACGCCATTTCAGAAGAGTCAACAGGGTGGGAAGATCCGTCAACCAATGTGGCTTTGAGGAATACCACCGGATAGCCCGCCAAAACACCATGGTTTACAGCCTCGCGCAATCCTTTTTCTACAGCTGGGAAGAAGTTTTTCGGCACACTGCCGCCAAATACATTTTCTTCAAAGATCATTTCTTCCTGGTCGCTTGGCTCAAATTCGATCCAGACATCACCGAACTGGCCATGGCCACCAGATTGTTTTTTGTGCCGTCCCTGCACTTTAACCTTTTTGCGGATCTTTTCACGGTACGCAACACGAGGCGTCTCTAATGTAACCTCTACACCAAATTTGCTCTTTAATTTGGAACAAAGAACATCAAGTTGAATATCCCCTGCGCCAGAAACCACCATTTGTCGGGTCTCTGCATTGTTGACAACGGTAAAAGAAGGATCTTCTTCTTGCAGTCGGCTCAAACCAGCTGCTACTTTATCTTCCTGCCCCTTTGTCTTTGGCAGAATCGCCATCGAATAGCAGGGCGGCGCAAATTCAATCGGCGGCAAAGAAACGATACGTTTGGGGTCGCTTAAAGTATCTCCCGTCTTCACTTCACCCATCTTAGCAATGGCGCCAATGTCACCACAAACCAATTCTTTTACTTCCTCGCCTTTCTTGCCCTTCATAATGTGAAGGCGTCCCACTTTTTCACTGTTGCCTGTCCGGGCATTGGCTACCGTCATGTCAGCTGTTATTTTACCAGAAACCACTTTGACAAACGAATATTTTCCATATTGGTCTGACACGGTTTTAAATACCAGTGCACACATAGGACCGTTGGGATCTGGCGAGATCTCTTCCTCCTCACCATTGATGGTGCCTACTTCTGCAATCCCTTCCAGAGGATTTGGTACCAAACGGATAATCTGATCCAATAATGTCTGGGTACCAAGGCCCGTAACAGCACTACCGCAAACAACAGGAATCAAAGACAGCTCCCGGATGCCAATCCGCAGACCTGTTTGGATTTCTTCATCGGTAAAGGGTTCACCAGAGAAGTATTTTTCCATCATTTCTTCGCTGGTTTCAGCAACACTTTCCATCAATTTGCCGTGTAAATCTTCCACCGCACTTTGGGCTGTTTCGGGAATGGGAATTTCGTTGCGTTTCCCATCTTTAATCTCATAAGCCTTACCGGACAGTACATCTACAATACCAAGTACTTTTTTATCGGAATTCCAGATGGGTGCAAACAGCGGGCAAATGGAAGGCCCATACTTTTCTTGCAGGGTTGCAAGCAGTCCATTGTAATCAGCATTTTCTTCGTCTATCTTGGAAATGTAAATGATACGCGGCTTTTTTTGTTCTTCTAAAGATTTCCAGGCGCGTTCTGCGCCTACACTCAGCCCGCCTTTTGCAGCGCAAACGATGATACCTGCATCTGCTACCCGCAGGGCGCTCATCACTTCACCGGCAAAGTCGAAATAACCCGGTGTGTCAATGACGTTGATCTTATGCTTATCATATTCTACGGGCACTACGGTTGCAGAAATGGAAATTTGACGCTTGATCTCTTCAGGATCATAATCACAGACCGTATTGCCATCCGGAATCTTTCCCAAACGATCTATGCCGCCGGTTACATATAGCATACTTTCAGCCAAAGAGGTTTTGCCACTTCCCCCATGACCCATCAAACAGATATTGCGAATATTCTGCGCATTATAGCTCATGTTTTGTTTCCTCTCCTTACAACAATTTCAAAAACGCCCCGCCCAGGATTTGCTTTCAGACATTAAAGCGTTACTTGGTGATTATATCTCAAAATCGCAGGAATTACAATAAAGATTTCAGAAAAAACGGCAAATTAGAAAAATTATTTTTCCACCACGTGGGAAGACACCATGGCTTTTAATTGCTCTACTTGCTTTGCAGTTCCCTGTACTTCCACACAAATAGGTTCTGCCAGATCAATGCTCAAAAGCCCCATAATGGACTTCCCATTCACCAAATATCTCCCTGCCTTTACATCCACTTCACAGGGCAACTGAGTCGCAGCGTTTACAAATTCTTTAATATCATTAACGGAAAAAAGTTGCACAAAAAAGGGTTCCATGCCTGTGCCCTCCTCTTCAAAATTTATTCTATACAGAATTGTTTCAAATGTGGTATCATTATAAAATCAATTATAAACAGATCCTAGAAAAAAAGCAATGGATATTTCCATACTAAGGAACGGAGTAGAGGGGTATGAACATTGGTATCTACACATTGGGTTGTAAAGTGAATCAATACGAAACACAGGCAATGGAAACAGAACTCATAGCGCGTGGACATACCTTAGTTCCTTTCGAAGAGAAAGCAGACGTCTATTTGATCAACACCTGTTCCGTTACGGCAGTGAGCGATAAAAAATCCAGACAGATTATTCGAAAAGCTAGGCGCCAAAATCCCGATGGAATTGTAGCAGCCTGTGGCTGTTTTGTGCAGACTCACCCGGAAGAAGCAAAACAACTTCCCGTTGATCTCTTGTTTGGTACAGGGAATCGGATGGAACTAATTAACAGATTGGAACAGGTTTTTCTATCCCGCATTCCTTTCCAGCAAATCGATGATGCTCTCTCGCGCCGCACTTTTGAACCATTACCCGCAGGCAGCCTGGATGGCCGTGCGCGGGCCATGTTAAAAGTAGAAGATGGATGTGTTAACTTTTGTAGCTATTGTATCATTCCCTATGCCCGTGGCCCTGTTCGCTCTCTCCCCATCCAAGCGGCCGTCGTGGAAGCACGCCGCCTACAAGAAGAGGGTTTTCGGGAATTGGTACTAACAGGAATTGAAATTTCTTCTTATGGTGCAGATTTCAACAATGAAACAACGCTCGCCGATTTGATCGAGGCGTTGGCTGCGGCTGTTGGCGATACCATGCGTTTGCGGCTTGGCTCTTTGGAGCCCCGTACCATTACCGAAGCATTTTGCAAAAGGGTGGGAAAGCTTCCATGCTTATGTCCCCATTTTCATCTTTCTCTACAAAGCGGCTGTGATAACACACTCCACCGAATGAAGCGGAAATATACTACAGCACGTTATCTGGAATCTGTTTCCCTTTTGCGAACCCATTTTGATCACCCGGCCATCACTACAGACTTAATTGTAGGTTTTCCAGGCGAAACAGAAGAAGAATTTGCTACAACGCTGTCTTTTTTGCAAACCTGCGCTTTTTCCGCCGTCCATGTCTTCCCTTATTCCAGACGTCCCGGCACACCTGCCGCCAGAATGGACGGGCAATGGTCGCAAGCCGAAAAAGAAGTTCGCGTTCACAGAGCGACCCAAGTGGCAAAAGAACTGCAAAACCAGTACCTCCAGTCATGGATTGGTAAAACAGTGTCTGTTTTGATCGAACGGATCGAAAACGGCATTGCCAAAGGGCACAGTGAAACTTATATGGAGGTTCTTTTCCCGGCCAACCATGCTCTCAGAGGTCAGGTGATTTCCGTCATGATCACAAAAATCGAAGAGAATCGACTTTTAGGCGTTATCAAATAGAAAAGAGGAGCGAAAAAATGAAATTAACTGAAAATGCCATTGCTGTACTGGAAAAACGTTATTTGATCCGGGATGAAACAGGTACTCCCATCGAAACGCCAGAGGCTCTGTTTCAACGCGTAGCCTCTGCCATAGCAGCAGGAGACCGTTTTTTTGACCCCCAATGTGACATTGATGCATTAACACAGCAATTTTATGATGTAATGACCAATTTGGAATTTTTGCCCAACTCTCCTACTCTTATGAATGCAGGACGGCCTCTTGGGCAACTTTCTGCCTGCTTTGTCCTTCCTGTAGGAGACTCTATGGAAGAAATTTTTGACGCCATTAAATACGCCGCGCTGATCCATAAGAGCGGTGGTGGAACCGGCTTTTCCTTTTCTCGCCTGCGAGCAAAAGGTGCGCCGGTGAATTCCACCGGCGGGGTTGCCAGTGGCCCCGTCAGCTTTATGAAGGTGTTTAACGCTGCAACGGAAGCAGTCAAACAAGGCGGTACCCGCCGCGGCGCCAATATGGGCATTTTGCGGGTGGATCACCCTGATATTATGGAATTCATTTCCTGCAAAAACACATTGGGCGAGATTACAAACTTCAATATCAGCGTTGGGCTGACGGAAGCATTTATGAAAGCAGCAAAAGAAGGGCGGGACTATGACCTGGTTGATCCTGCATCCCATAAAGTAATGGGAACCTTGAATGCCAAACAAGTATTTGATACCATCGTTGATTCCGCCTGGCGGACAGGAGAGCCAGGTATTGTATTTTTGGATCGACTAAACCGGGATAATGTCACACCCACCCTGGGCGAAATTGAAGCCACAAACCCTTGTGGAGAACAACCTCTGCTTCCTTATGAATCTTGCAATCTGGGTTCCATTAACCTTGCACAACATATTATAAAGAAAAATGGCGTATATCAAATGGATTGGGAAAAACTCGAGAAAACCACCCGTATTGCCGTTCATTTTCTAGACAATGTCATAGAGGTCAATGCTTATCCTCTTCCCGAAATCGAACATGTTACTAAACTGACCCGAAAAATTGGCTTAGGTGTTATGGGCTTTGCCGATGTGCTCTTGCAACTAGATATACCTTACAATAGCGAAGAAGGCGTGTCTCTGGCAAAACAAATCATGTCTCTGATTCACGATACCGGCGTAAAAGAGAGTCAAGCACTTGCCAAGCAGAGAGGTGCCTTCCCTCTCTTTTCTGAAAGTACATGGAAAGATGGTCCTGAGATGCGGAACGCCACGATTACCACCATTGCACCCACCGGAACACTTTCCATTTTGTCTGGTGTCTCCGGCGGAATCGAACCAGTATTTGCATTTGCATACATTCGCAATGTTATGGATCACACCCATCTGGTAGAAACCAATCATATTTTAAAAGATCGACTTATCCGCGAAGGACTTTATCGAGAAGAATGGATGCGCCAAGTGGTAGAACAGGGCAGCATTGAACAAATCGAAGGCATTCCCGATGAAATCAAACGCGTTTTTGTCTGTGCCCATGACGTCTCTCCCGAATGGCATGTTAAGATGCAGGCAGCATTTCAGGCCTATACAGACAATGCTGTTTCCAAAACCGTAAACTTCCCCTCTTCCGCCACGCGGGAAGACGTGGCCTCTGTGTTTCGCTTGGCATTTGAGTCCGATTGCAAAGGGGTTACCATTTATCGGGACGGCTCTCGTGACAACCAAGTGCTGAATATTGGCTCTGTCAACAGTGAGGACAAGGCAAGCAGCTCTGACCCCAATACAGCAGAACATACAAGCGCTTCTATCGCTCCACGCCCCCGTCCTGAGATTACCACTGGTTTTACAGAAAAAGTAAAAATTGGCTGTGGCAACCTCTATATTACAGTTAATTACGATGATCAGGGGATCTGTGAAGTATTTACCAATACCGGACGAGCTGGCGGTTGCCCTTCTCAATCAGAAGCCACTGCCCGCCTTATCTCTATTGCCCTGCGCAGCGGCATTGAAAGCGAAGCTATTATCGAGCAGCTCAAAGGGATTCGTTGTCCTTCTACCATTCGTCAGCCTGGTATGAAAGTGACATCTTGCCCAGACGCCATTGGCAAAGTCATTGAAAAGGTACAAACATATTCCGGCTCTGGAAAAGTTGCGGCTCCCCCTGTACTTGAACCTGTTGCTACTCTCCTAGAAACAGAACATATGCCTCGATACTGCCCTGATTGTGGCAGTCCCCTGGAACACGAAGGCAATTGTGTTTGCTGCCGCAGTTGCGGATACAGTAAGTGCGGTTAATAGAAAAATATCTACTTTTATCATAATCTAGTACTCAATAGAATGGAGCATGTTTTTATGGAATATCCTCTTCATATAGCAATATCTTGTATCTCCGCTTATCAGCAGATCAAAGAGCTACCTCCTCTGTTTCATTTATCCAAGCTACTCTCCCTGGCAGCAGAGTCATCACCTGATCCTGAAGCTTTGTGTCATTCATACGCGAATGTCTTTTACAGCCTTTGTAAAGATGGGTATGACTCTCTTGGAGATTGGCTATTCGACCAGCTCCGATACCTGGAGTCTCCTTACGGTGAGGCGGTAGGCAAATCACGTAAAGTCCCCGCCTTGCAAAAAGCAGCTCAGCAGGAAATTGAAATTTTCACTCGTCTTGCAGGTCTTTCTTGTAGCACGTTAAAGGAACGCATGGCCCAAATTTTGCCCTCTCAGTGGAAAGATGCTCTTTTCCTGTTGCCCGAATGGCGTTGTACCACCCCTTTTGATTTTGACAGCCTAACCACTTTTTATCGTGATAATGGCAGTGGTGTATTTGCCCGTTATCGGGCTTTCATTTGGGAAAACCAGCAACTTACACCTGTTCCCAACCCTGACATGCCTTCTGAAGAAGAGTTGATCGGATATCAGTTGCAACGAGACCAGGTGGAGGAAAATACACGTGCTCTTCTTGCGGGGCATTTTGTAAACAATGTATTGCTGTATGGGGAAGCCGGCACAGGAAAATCTGCTACAGTAAAGTCTTTGCTGGCAGTACCTGGTTTTGAAAACCTCCGGCTGATTGAAGTGCAAAAAGAACAGCTTGATACATTGCCCCAGCTCATGCGGTTTTTGGCAGATAAAAAGCAAAAATTCATCTTGTTCTTGGACGATCTGACATTTGAAAGCGGAGATAAAACGCCTTCGGTTTTGAAAACCATTTTGGAAGGCGGGTTAGAACCACGTCCTGCCAATACAGCCATTTATGCTACTTCCAATCGCCGGCATCTGATTCGGGAGTTTTTCAGCGAGCGGAGCAAAAGTGACGAACTGGACCCTGAAGAATCCATTCAGGAAAAAACATCGCTTACAGAACGGTTTGGACTGCGCATTCCCTACTTAAGTCTCAACCAGGCAGATTATCTTTCTCTCGTAGAGAAACTGGCAGAAAAAGAACAGTTACCTCTGAAAAAGGGAACATTGCAAAAAATGGCGCTGCAATGGGAAATGTATCACCCCGGCCGAACACCGCGGGCCGCACGTCAATTCATTGCCAGCCTTATCGCTGATTCCGACCATTCACCTGTAGTTGTTTAGCCGTTTCGGCTGAATAAAACGCACAAAACGCAACAAGCTAAAGAATACAGATTACTGCTCTGTTATTTCTAGTTGTCCTTTTCGGGACTATTGTACGGCCTACCCCGGTGGGGTAGGCCGTAGAACCAGGAGGCGTTACCGTGTTAAAATCTCCCTTTTTTTCCTTTGCAAAAGACGTGGTTTCCATCTATTTTGATAAGCGGATCTCTCGTTCTGCTGCAGAACTGGCATTTTTCTTTACTCTGACATTTTTCCCACTTCTTATTTGCATCAATGCTCTTTCCGACTTGGTGCATTTAAATGAATCTCCACTTCTTGAACTGCTTTCTAGATTTATACCGGAAAGCAGTGCTATCATTTTAACCGACTATTTAGACTATATCTCTGGAAATCAATCCACCGCTCTTTTTGTTGGTGGACTTATTCTGATGGTTACTTCTTCTTCTGCTGCCTTTCGCTCTCTTCTGAACATCACTGGTGATGTCTATGGAAAGCCACTTTTCTCCAGTTTGCGCACCTTTTTTGTTAGTTTTTTATCTTCTTTTATTTTGCTTTTGGTTCTTTACATCAGTATTTTGCTGCTGGTAACAGGCGACTGGTTTATCTCCTTTCTGAATCTGAATTTTGGTCTTTCTTCCTCTATTCTTTTCGCTTGGAGATGGCTTCGTTTTTTGCTTTTGTTTGCCTTCCTGTTTGGTATGTTGTTTCTTTATTACCGGTTGCCCATTGCGCGTCGGCATGAGCGGCCGCCGGTTATCTGGGGGACTCTTTTTTCCTCTGCTGCACTTTTAATCGTCAGCATGATTTTCTCTTGGTTTATCGGCATGTCTTCCCGATATCAATTGGTCTATGGCAGTTTGGCTGCCATGATTATTCTCATGCTTTGGCTCTATCTCTGCGGCAACATCTTCATTTTGGGAAGTGTTGTGAATTTTGTTTATGAAAAGCACTGGTATGAGCAACCATCTGAGCAGTTGACAAGGCGCAAATCCAGTATATAATTAGTGTTTAAGGTTTTCTTTTTATTTTTATACTATAAAAAAAGAATACAGCGGAGGAGCAGAATATTTATGTTATCCAATCAAGAAAAAACCATGGAAAAAATCGTATCTCTCTGCAAAGGGCGCGGCTTTGTTTATTCTGGCAGTGAGATCTATGGCGGTCTTGCCAACACTTGGGACTATGGTCCTTTGGGTGTAGAACTGAAAAACAATGTAAAACGTGCCTGGTGGAAAAAATTTGTACAGGAATCGCCTTACAATGTAGGGTTGGACGCTGCCATTTTGATGAACCGACAGGTGTGGGTTGCCTCCGGTCACGTGGTTAATTTTAACGACCCTCTGATCGACTGTAAATCATGTAAAATGCGTCACCGTGCAGATAAGTTGGTAGAGGCATGGAATGAAGAACAAGGCATTACAGATGTCAACGTGGAAGCAATGGACAATGCCGCTCTTTCCGCTTATCTGAAAGAGCATCAAATTCCCTGCCCCAATTGTGGGAAAAGCGAATTTACAGAAATTCGGAAATTCAATATGATGTTCAAAACACACCAAGGTGTAACGGAAGATTCTGCTGCTGAGGTATATCTCCGGCCAGAAACTGCCCAGGGTATTTTTGTGAATTTTAAAAACATCCAGCGTACCAGTCGGAAAAAAGTACCTTTTGGTGTTTGCCAAATTGGAAAGTCCTTCCGAAACGAAATTACACCAGGGAATTTTACATTCCGCACACGGGAATTTGAGCAGATGGAGCTGGAGTTTTTCTGTCGTCCGGGTACTGATTTAGAGTGGTTTGCCTACTGGCGTGGTTTTTGCCGTGACTGGCTTTTGAATCTCTCTATGAAAGAAGAAAATCTACGACTCCGAGATCATGAGAAAGAAGAGCTTTCTCATTATTCTAAGGCAACCACTGACTTTGAGTTTCTCTTTCCCTTTGGTTGGGGTGAACTTTGGGGCGTTGCAGATCGAACGGATTATGACCTCACTGCTCACCAAAAAGAAAGTGGAGAGAGCATGGAATATTTCGACCAGGAAACAGGAGAAAAGTTTATTCCTTATGTTATTGAGCCCAGTCTTGGCGCAGATCGGGTGACATTGGCATTTCTCATCGATGCTTATGATGAAGAAGTGGTAGATCCAGAGAAAAACGACGTGCGCACCGTATTGCGTCTGCATCCTGCTTTGGCTCCTTACAAATGTGCCGTTTTGCCATTGTCCAAAAAACTGGCAGAACAGGCCAATGCTATCTACAGTGATCTTTCCAAAGATTTTATGGTGGATTATGACGACGCCGGTTCCATCGGTAAGCGGTATCGCCGCCAAGATGAAATCGGAACTCCTATCTGTATCACCTTTGACTTTGACAGTTTGGAAGATCAATGCGTTACCGTTCGGGACCGGGACACGATGGAACAGGAACGAATTCCCATTACATCTTTAAAATCTTACATTGAGAAAAAAATTGCTTTTTAACAATTATTATTTATAACACGTTTATCCGCACTTTGGCATTTTGCGGGTTATTTCATTACACATTTTAGGAGGGATTTGGATGAAAGACGGTTTTATCAAAGTGGCAACTGGCACACCTCGCATTCAGGTTGCTGACTGTAGAGGAAATGCAGAGCAGATATTCGGCCTTATGCGGCAAGCAGACGCTCGTGGTGTGCATCTTTTGGTTCTGCCGGAGCTTTGTCTCACAGGCTGCACTTGCGGAGATCTGTTTTTCCAACCCACCTTGTTGGATGGCGCCGTCCAAGCCCTTTCCACTGTGTTGGAAGCAACCCGCAATCTGCGTCTTTTGGCTGTTGTTGGCCTTCCTTTGCGGTACAACCATGCCATTTACAATTGTGCAGCAGTTTTGCAGGGCGGAAAAATCCTAGGCATTGTTCCCAAAAAGCCAACTCACTTTTTATCGCAAATAAGGCAATTTTCAAAGCCGCCTGAAGATGTCCAACAAATCACTTTGCCTACAGGTCAGACAGTGCCTTTTGGTACATCTCTCGTATTTACCTGTACCACATTAGAAGACTTTTCTTTTGCCGTTGTACTTGGGGAAATCACTTGTTCTTCCATTGCCACACAACTGGCCACCAGCGGCGCCGTTATTCTCGCCAACCCTACGGCCAATAGTGCTTTGGTAGGTCGAAGTGCTAAGCGTCTGGCACAACTTACATCGGAAAGCGCCCGTCTAGCATGTGGCCTCATATCTGCTGAAGCAGGAGACGGGGAATCTACTACCGATATGGTATTTGCCGGTCACAACATTATTGCAGAAAATGGCACTCTTTTGGCAGAGGCTCGTTTTGATACCAACCTCTCCATTTCGGAAATAGATGTCAAACGTTTAACATATGAACGTTGTCGAAGAGATGACTTTTCCAGGGAGAATCTCACGTTGACATCGGTACATTTCTCTTTGCCGTTAACCAAAACCAACTTAACCCGGTACATTTCTGCCTCTCCCTTTGTTCCTGAGGATAAAGGAGAACGCAATGCTCGTTGCGAAGAAATTCTTTTCATCGCTGCTCTTGGGTTGAAAAAGCGACTGGAACATACAGGAGCCAAGACGGCCGTCATCGGCCTTTCCGGTGGACTTGATTCTACCCTTGCCATCTTGATCACTATGATCGCTATGAAAATGATGGACCGACCAGCCGAAGAAGTGATTGCTGTCACCATGCCTTGTTTCGGTACGACGGACCGCACCCGAAACAATGCAGTGGAATTGGCAGAACGTTGTGGCGCTACTCTGCGACGCATTGATATTTCCAATACGGTTCGCAGTCACTTTGGAGATATCGGTCAAAGTATGGAAAACCAAGATGCAACCTTCGAAAATGCACAAGCAAGAGAAAGAACTCAAGTATTGATGGATATTGCCAATCAGACCGGAGGTATGGTAATTGGCACAGGGGACTTATCTGAATTGTCTCTAGGATGGGCTACTTACAACGGCGACCACATGTCCATGTATGGGGTAAATGCCTCTATTCCCAAAACTCTCATACGCCATCTGGTTCGATACATCTCCAAAGACAAAGCAGAAGAGGATAAAGCGCTCTCTGTGGTGTTGTCTGATATCTTGGATACACCAGTGTCTCCGGAACTTTTGCCTACAGTAGGCGGTGTCATTTCCCAAAAAACAGAGGATTTAGTAGGTCCATATGAATTGCACGACTTTTTCCTGTACTATATTGTCCGGTGGGCTTTCCCTCCCAAAAAAATTCTTCGTTTGGCGGAATATGCCTTTGGTCGCCAATATTCTCGGTCTGTTATCTTGAAGTGGCTAAAAACATTCTACCGCCGATTTTTCTCTCAACAGTTCAAACGTTCTTGCCTGGCAGATGGTCCCAAAATTGGTTCTGTTTCCTTATCGCCTCGGGGGGACTGGCAGATGCCAAGTGATGCTGTCTCTGCTCTTTGGCTAGCTGAGCTTTCTGATCTGGAATAAAAACCATGCGTTTATTTATTGCTATTTTGTTAAGTGATAAGGCGCGCAGCCAACTTTGTATCTTACAGGATGCGCTGCGCGCCAACGCAGTGAAAGGCCGATTTTCCAGAAAAGAAAATTTGCACTTGACTTTGGCATTTTTGGGGGAACTTCCCAGTTCCTCTCTAGACGCCATCAAGCACTGCATGGACAAGGCCTCCATAGACATTGGGACACCTTTCACCTTGTCTTTCACTGGTTTGGACTACTTCCGCCAACGAGAAGGAAACCTGTACTATGCTGGATTTTCTTTTCCACCAGCACTAAAAAAACTGCGTAGCCAACTAATTCAAGCGCTTTCTGAAGCCCACCTACCTTACGATTCCAAACCGTTTCGTCCCCATTTAACCTTGGGACGAAGCATTTTGCTACAAGATGGCTTTTCACCTTCTTGCGTTTCATTTAGGGTATCTGACTTAACCGTTTCCTCCATCGCTTTAATGGAATCCAAACGAATCCATGGGATGTTAGTGTACAAACCACTGTACCGCACCTATTTTCTTGACGCATCCAAATCCGATTTTGACAGAGGGAAGTGAATGTTTTGCCACCCCGCATTCTGGCCATTACCGGCCCTACCGCCACAGGGAAAACCAAATTGGGCGTTGCCCTTGCCCAGGCCTATCATGGAGAGGTTGTTTCTGTAGACTCCATGCAAATTTACCGGCAGATGGACATTGGAACGGCCAAACCAACACCTACAGAAATGCAAGGTATTCCCCACCATATGATTGATGTAGCCGATCCATGGGAAGATTACTCTGTGGCTCGATATGTGGAGGAGGCCAGCGCTTGCATAGATGATATTCTCTCACGGGGAAGACTGCCTATCCTGGTGGGCGGCACAGGACTATACTTGGATTCTCTTCTGTCTGGTAGGCAATTCGCTCCTCGGGCAGAAAACACAGATCTTCGAAAAAAATGGGAGAAACAAGCCCAAAGAGAGGGAACTGCCTCTCTCCTTCAATTACTCTCACGCGTGGATCCTGATTCTGCTGACCGTCTCCATCCAAACGATGCAAAACGGATCATACGTGCTCTGGAAGTATTTTATGTAACCGGAACACCTATTTCCATTTATAACGCCAAAACACGTCTTATGCCTCCCCGATATAACGCATGCATCATCGCTCTTTCTTTTACAGACCGTTCTGATCTTCGGGCACGTATTGATCATCGGGTTGACGAAATGGTGTCTCTTGGTCTTGTGGAGGAAGTATCTCACCTGCTTGATATAGGAGTTTCTCCCAACTGTACTGCCATGCAAGCCATTGGATACAAGGAGCTTTGCTCAGCATGTTCCCATATGAGACCTTTGGAAGAAGCTATTGACGAAATTAAACTACGTTCCCGTCAATATGCCAAACGGCAATTAACTTGGTTACGTCGAAAAACGGATCTTACCTGGATTTTGTGGGCATCAAAACCAGATTTTGAGAAAGCATTTCACATTTCGACACAATCTATGAAAGAATTTGGTTTACTATGAGAGCAAGGAGTGTTGTTCTCTCAACGGCTCCTGCGGACAAGCCTCAAAAAGCTTGACCGCATTTTTGGGAAGGAGTGCGTTTTATGCCAAAATCACCTAACTTACAAGATACTTTTCTCACCCGCGTTCGTCAGGAACGGCTTCCGGTCACTGTTTTTCTTGTCAATGGATATCAGTTGCGTGGACATGTGTCCGGCTTTGACTCTTTTATTATTGTCCTTATGAGCGATGGAAAACAGCAAATGATCTACAAACATGCTATTTCCACCATTGTTCCCCAACGCCCCGTTACTTTTACAGAAAAAACCGCATTGGAGGGAGATATGCCCTGTTAATTCCCTCAAATTCAGGAGAAAAAACATATGAAACAAGGAACTTTTGCCACAAAAGCCATTATGATCATTCTGTTTGTGGGTGTGATCCTCTATGTAGGCGTGTATCTGATACGTTCCGTTTCTTCCCCTTACCAAACACAAATTGTTTATCAGTTCCAGGTGGAAGAAATTTCGACAACAAAAGGGTATTTAGCGCGTACAGAAACCGCTTTGCCTGCTGCTTCTGGTCTGGTTGAAGTATCTCCCAGAGAAGGAGAGCGGGTAAGTAAGAACCAAACCATCGCCACACTCTATACCAACGAAGAAGCATTTAACCAGCAACAAACCATCAAAGACTTGCAAGATCAGCTGGAACAGTTGGAAGAAGTTTCTTTGTCCGCTGAAGAATCGCTGGATAAAGCAAAGTTGGACGAAGAAATCGCATCTGAGATTGTTCATTTACGTCAAATTGTTGCAAACCAGTCTTTTACTCAGCTAGACACCGTCTCTTCCACTTTTAAAAGCCTCATACTCAAGCGAGATTATACAGCCGACCAGGCAGATCAGCTTTCTGCATTGATATCCAATCTATCCAGCCAGATAAAGACCTTACAGGCCTCTGCTTCCCAACAGACACAAATCATATCCGCCTCGTCTTCTGGCATTTATTCCAGTTTGGTAGATGGGTATGAAACCGTACTGACGGAAGAACAGATTTTTGCTCTTACACCTTCAGAGTTTCACGCCCTTACACCAAATAACCCGGATCAGACTTCTGTTGGAAAGTTAATTACAGAAAATACCTGGTATTTTGTCACTGTTTTACCCGAAGAGGAAACGCAAGATTGGGAAGTAAATCAAACTTCTACAGTCCGGTTTGCCCGTGATTTACCCGAAGATATTTCCATGACCATTGTTTCTATCAGTGAACCGGAGAACGGAGAGGTTGTTGTTGTTTTTTCCTGTGACCGCTATCTTTCTCAAATAACACTGTTGCGCCAGGCTTCGGCGGATATCATCACATCTTCCTATTCAGGGTTGCGTATTCCCAAAGAATCCCTTCGTGTTTTGGAAGATGGTACCGTTGGCGTTTATTGCATTGCAGGATTGCAGGCAACATTCCGAGAAGTGGAAATTGTTTACGAAGGCGATTCATTTTATTTGGTCTCCACCAGTACAGATGGCAACGGCCTCAAATCGGGAGATGAGGTTTTCATAGAAGGTGAAGAACTGTACAGTGGAAAAGTGGTTTCTCAATAGAGAATAAAGGAGGCGCTTTATGTCCATTTTAGAAAATCTAAATGCCATTCAAGCCCAAATCGAAGCTGCTGCTATTGCGTCTGGACGAAAGGCGTCTGATATTTTGCTTGTGGCAGCCACCAAAACACAAACAGCAGATACAGTACGCTCTGCCATCGCTGCAGGCATCACAGTCTGCGGGGAAAATCGGGTACAGGAATTGGTAGAAAAGCTATCTCAAAATGCATATGAAGGGGCATCGGTCCATTTCATTGGACATTTACAGCGAAACAAAGTGCGGCAAGTAGTGGGAAAGGTCGACTTGATCGAATCAGTAGATTCTGCTATTCTACTGGAATTGATCGAAAAACAAGCTTCTGCTCTGGGAATCTGCCAAGATATTTTATTAGAAGTAAATATCGGGCGAGAACCTGCTAAGTCAGGCGTTCTACCAGAAGATCTGGATCATCTTGTTTCGATTGCTTCCAAATTCCCCCATATTCGTCTTTGTGGATTGATGGCAATTCCCCCAATTGCATCCGTTCCGGGGGAAAATCGGCATTTTTTCCGGCAGATGTATCAGCTTTTTGTTGACATGAAGGAAAAATCGTATGATAATAACTACATACGTTATTTATCTATGGGTATGAGCGGAGATTTTACAGATGCAATTGCAGAAGGTGCTAATATGGTACGCATCGGCACTAGATTGTTTGGCCCCCGCATGAACAGACAAATATAGAGGAGGATTACTTTTTCATGGGACTTTTTGATGAATTAAAACGACTTGCCCGCCCTTATGAAGACGAGGACGAAGAGGATATGGAGGATTTTCAACCTGTTTCTAAATCAAATGCCAGAACAGCCTCTTCCAGTAATGCACCTGAAACCAGACGAAGCAGCGGAGCAGTAGACGACCGCCACAATAAGGTAGTGAATATTCATGCAACCACCCAATTGCAGGTTGTTTTGGTCAAGCCTGATCGTTTTGAAAATGCGGCTGAAATCGCCGATCATTTACGTGAAAAACGAACAGTTGTGTTAAATTTGGAGTCTACGCACAAAGATATTGCTCGACGTCTAGTGGACTTTTCCTCTGGTGTGGCATATGCAAACGGTGGAAAAATCAAAAAAGTAGCTGTTAGTACCTATATCATTACACCATACAATGTTGACATTTTAGGTGACTTGATTGACGAATTAGAAAATAATGGACTCTATTTTTAAGTGTATTTCCCCTACCCGTAAGGGCTGCTCAAATGGGCAGCCCTATGGGTTTTTAAAACAAAAGCCCACCCCATCTGTATCATCGGGCTTGATTGGGACAGATTGTTAAAGAGAAATGAGGGATACTGTAATGCTGACGCCCCAAGAAGTTGCGGAACGTTCTTTTCCAAAAGCCAAATTTGGCGGATATGGCATGGCAGAGGTGGATGAATTTTTAGACACCTTGACAGAAGACTATAGCGCACTCTATAAAGAAAATACTGTGTTGAAAAGCAAAATGAAGGTATTAGTAGAAAAAATTGCCGAATATCGCAACACAGAAGATGCTATGCGCACCACTCTTCTTACTGCTCAAAAAATGGCTTCTTCCATGATTGCAGAAGCAGAAGAAAAAAAAGCACAGATGATCAAGGAAGCAGAAGGAACCGTACAAGATCGATTGGATGAGCTTCATAAAGCTATCGCTGATGAACAGGCACGTTTGGAAACTGCACAGAGCGCAACCGCTGCTTTTGTTGCTCAAATCCGTGATGCATGTCAACAGCAATTGTCTGTTTTGGATACGCTCCCCAACATTGTTGCTGTTACCTCGACTCCAAAACAAGAAGAGGATCCTGTTGATGCAGCTGCAGACGATATCGATTCCTCTTTGAGTAAAATTGTGGGAACGGAGGAAAGTTCTTCTGCCGATGTGCAACCAAATATCCATGAAATCGAACAAGCTTTTGAGAAGGTCATTTTGAACAACACAAGTGTAAATGAAAAAACAGAGGCTGCCTTAGACGAACTGGAGGCACAGGCTACACGCAGAATTGACTTTGATAATCTGCAATTTGGCCGAGATTACGAAGTAAAGTAAAAAACAACACTTTTATGTATGGCGGCGGATGACGGGCGAATCGAACGCTTCAACGCCGCCATCTTTTGTGAAGTTTAAAACAAGTAAAATGAAAATTAAGGAGAGACCAGACCATGCCCCTGGATTACAACCAGACCATCAATCTGCCAAAAACAGACTTTCCCATGCGCGCCGGTCTACCCAAGCGGGAACCGGATATGCTGAAAAGCTGGTATGAAAAAAAAGTATATGAAACACTGATGAAACACAACGAGGGAAAACCTCGTTTCATTTTGCACGATGGACCACCTTTCTCCAATGGATATATCCATATGGGAACCGCCATGAATAAATGCCTTAAGGATTTTATTTTGAAGTATAAAAACATGTCCGGTTTTTATGCTCCCTATACGCCCGGCTGGGATAATCACGGTATGCCTATTGAAAGTGCCATCATCAAGCAAAATAAATTAGACCGAAAAAAAATGTCTATCCCGGAATTCCGCGACGCTTGTCAAGCATTTGCGCAAAATTTTGTTAACATTCAAAGGGAACAATTTATCCGCTTGGGTGTTTTGGGCGATTGGGAACATCCCTATCGAACCATGGACCCAGCCTTTGAATCGGAAGAGGTCAAAGTATTTGGCAAGATGTTTGAAAAAGGATATATCTACAAAGGGCTTAAACCAGTTTACTGGTGCCCCCATGATGAAACTGCTTTGGCAGAAGCAGAAATTGAATATGCAGACGATCCTTGTGATTCTATCTATGTCAAATTTCAGGTCCGAGATGATAAAGGTAAATTACAGTCTTTCTGTGATCTTTCCAAAACCTATTTCGTTATTTGGACCACCACCACTTGGACGCTTCCTGGGAATCTGGCCATCTCATTGGGTCCAGACTTCACCTATATCTTAATGCAAGTCCCCAATGGAGAAGTTTATATTGTTGCAGAAGATTTGGCAGAATCGGTCGCAAAAGCAGCCGGAATCTCATCTTGGGAAGTTCTGGGTAAACTCAAAGGCCGGGATTTTGAACTGATGACAGCATCCCATCCTTTCCTTGACCGGGAATCTGTTATTCTTGTAGGAAATCATGTCACCTTGGATGCCGGCACCGGTTGCGTTCACACAGCTCCGGGCCATGGTATGGACGACTTTTTAATTTGCAAGCAATATGATCACGCAGGCAAAACCAATATTGGCGTTGTCGTTCCAGTAGATGCCAGAGGCCATATGACAGAAGAAGCGGGAAAATTTGCAGGACTTTATTATGCAAAAGCCAATGGCGCTATTGTAGAAGAATTGAAAGAACGAAATGCCCTGCTGGCCTTGGAAACCATCACCCACTCTTATCCCCATTGCTGGCGTTGTAAAAATCCCATTATCTATAGAGCTACAGACCAGTGGTTCTGTTCTGTTGACTCGTTTAAAGAAGAAGCTGTAGAAGCTTGCAGTAACGTTCAATGGCTGCCAGAATGGGGATACGATCGTATCGTCTCTATGATCCGGGAACGAGCTGAGTGGTGCATCTCCCGTCAGCGCCATTGGGGGCTGCCCATTCCTGTGTTCTACTGTTCCGACTGCGGTAAACCGGTTTGCACACCGGAAACCATCGAAGCGGTCTCCCGCTTGTTCGGCGAAAAAGGCTCTAACGCTTGGTTCTCCATGGAAGCTTCGGATATTTTGCCATCCAATTTTACCTGCCCTCATTGCGGTGGTGTCCACTTTACCAAGGAAACTGACACCCTAGACTGTTGGTTTGACTCCGGTTCTACCCATATTGCTTCTCTTCTTAAAAACGACCCTGAAAATTGGCCTGCCGACCTATATTTAGAAGGCGCAGATCAATATCGGGGCTGGTTCCAATCCTCCTTGCTTACTGCTGTTGCCACCCGTGGAAGTGCACCTTATCGTATGGTTCTTACCCATGGCTGGACTGTGGATGGCGAAGGAAAAGCAATGCATAAATCTTTGGGTAATGCAGTTGCACCAGAAACCATCATCAAACAATACGGCGCCGATCTGCTTCGCCTGTGGGCTGCATCTGCCGACTATCGGGTAGACGTTCGAGCATCAGACAAGATCTTCAAGCAGCTTTCTGACCTCTATTTGAAAATTCGAAACACAGCTCGGTATATTCTTGGCAATTTGAATGACTTTGACCCTGATAAGGCTCTTCCCTTCTCTGATATGGAAGAATTGGATCAATGGGCTGTGGCACGGTACAATCAATTGGTTACTAAAGTGCGCAACAGTTATGATAACTATTCCTTCCATTTGATTTCCCACTCGATCCACAACTTCTGTGTGGTGGACATGTCTAATTTCTATCTGGATATTATCAAAGACCGTCTGTATTGCGAAGGAAAAGACAGTAAAATTCGCCGCAGCGCCCAAAGCGCCATGTACCGGATTTTAGATGGAATGGTGCGAATGCTAGCACCTATCTTGGCATTCACCGCAGAGGAGATCTGGCACTTTATGCCTCACGATCAGACAGCAAACACGTTCAGCGTTTTGTTAAATGACATGCCTTCTTATGATGAGTCTCTTGTTCTGTCGGATGAGCAAACTGCCCGTTGGGAGCAGATTCGTGCACTCCGTACCGATGTGAATAAAGCTTTGGAACTGGCAAGAGCTTCTAAAATTGTAGGAAAATCTCTTGACAGTGAAGTGACATTACATTTATCTTCAGAAGCTGCTAAAGTCTTTGCACCTTTAAAAGACTACTCTCTCACCACCCTTCTCATCGTTTCCAAAGTAACTGTTTTGGAAGACGGCGTTCAAAGTGGATATGAAGGAACCGCTTTCCCCGGTTTATGGGTCGATGTGATTCCTTCTACCGCTCCTAAATGCACTCGTTGCTGGTGCCATGACGAAAGCGTCGGCACAGACAGCGAACATCCAGAGCTTTGCTCTCGCTGTGCCACTGTTGTGAAAGCCATGCTCTAAAGATGGAGTTTGATTATGATTCTATTATCTCTTCTTGCGGCAGCTTTCTTCATTGCCGTGGATCAAGTGATCAAATATTTGGTAGTTCTGTATGTTCCATATCAACCTTATACAGACACAACACTTTCTGTTATTCCC
>CAWVKD010000005.1:0-6265 GCA_963929765.1 Clostridia bacterium
GTTCATAATACCCTTTTCATTGAAAAAACGCCTCGAACGCACGAACCGCTTTTGCCGTTTGCTCCTCTGCAAACTGAGCAGCCGTCATATCATCTTCACTTGTGTCATCCGGCGCGCCTACTAACAAAAAGCCCACATAATCTCCATGACGAACCACTTGACATGCATTGACTTTTGCTTGGTTCATTGGATATTGGATACTCTCTTGGATCATTGATTCCTTTGCAGCGTTTAAAGCTGTCTCAATGACTTCCCCTTTTCCACTCTCTGCTTTTACTATAATTACCCGATCCGGGTGGAATCCAATTGCCGGCATTTCTGCTTTGATCTCATCTACCAGTGTCATATCAATCCCAAAAGTTTCTCTCAACATCTCTTCTGGAATCTCCGTATCCGGGAGATAATCTTCGCCATAAGCCTCCCGGATAGCAGATACAATTTCTTCAGCGGAATAGTCGTTTGAGGAAGATACCTGTTGGAAGCTGCATCCTGCCATCACAATAACAAGCACTAAAATACCAACCACCACAGAAAAATTTCGTTTCATAAAACTGCATACCTCCTTTTTGATGAGGTTAGACGCTGTTTGATCTAAAAAGTTCCTTTTCCGCTCATGAGTTATTTTATTATGAAGCTGTTTGATTATATACAATTTCATCTGTTTTTGCAATACCTAGCTTCATAAAATACAACTGGTTTTCACAGAAGAATCTCGATTTATCATTTCTATTTCAATAAAAGGCACTCTTCCTCTTTAGAATATTAGAATGAAAAGAAGCAACGGTTGTAATGCTTGCATGCTTGATGCATAAAAGCCTGTGACTATAGTAAATATCTCTTGATGCTACTGGCATGTTGCTAACAAATGAATCAAGGCAGAAAAATAAAAACCTTAGAATCATTCAGATTCCAAGGTTTTTTTGGTGGAGACAACAGGACTTGAACCTGTGACCCCCTGCGTGTGGAGCAGGTGCTCTACCGGCTGAGCTATGCCTCCATAGGGCACAGCAGAGGAACCATGTCGTCCTCTGCTGCATCCAACAATTTGGTGACCCGTACGAGACTCGAACTCGTGTTACCGCCGTGAAAGGGCGGTGTCTTAACCACTTGACCAACGGGCCACATTTTGGTAGCGGCAACTGGATTTGAACCAGTGACACTTCGGGTATGAACCGAATGCTCTAGCCAACTGAGCTATGCCGCCATTTTCGCCCCGTTTTCAACAGGGCAAGAGTTATTATACTGGATAAAACGATTCTTGTCAACAGGAAAATGAACTTTATTTTTCTTTTTTCTCAATTCTCTTTTTGTTTCCCAAAAATGATTCGAGCAGATAATTGACAAACGAATGAAAAAGGGCCATAATAACTACACTAGTTATAATATGTTTTTCCTTTACCAATAAGTCGGAATGCATATATGCAAGACTTGTTTTGAAGGTTTTCTTTCGCAGTTGTCTAAATAATAAAAGGGGATTTTACATGTATTGGCTTCGGCAGTTTATGGCCGGTCGGCGCGGTGCCGATCTCTTAACATTTGTTCTTTTAATCATTTCTTTCATCTTATCTAATATTGCTTTCTATACGCGTTCAACGATTCTATATCTTCTGTTTCTTCTGGTTCTTGCGTTTTGCATCTTCCGCTTTTTTTCTCGAAACATTCCCCGGCGCGCAGCAGAAAATGAAATATTGCTTCGTTTATGTCGCCCCATTATCCGCTGGTTTTCCACTTCCAAGCAACGCCGACAGGATCGGCAATACCATCGGTTCTTTAAATGCCCTAATTGTAAAGAACGTCTTCGTGTTCCGAGGGGAAAAGGAAAAATTATCATCACATGCCCCAAGTGCGGTACACAGTTTACCAAGACGACATGACCATCTTGTTATATTATTGAATTAAATATTTATTTTATCGTATAAACAAAACTAAGGCGGAATCGTTTCACACGATTCCGCCTTGCTGTATGGAGTAATCCACCGTTTAGCCTCCAAAAAATGCGTTCATATCGCAAATATAGAGCCACTCTATCTGATCACCTTCCTGCACCACACATTGTCCTGCACCTAAGGATGGCACCTCTCCATTGACGCGAAAAAGCCACCCGGAAGTAGTTCCACACGCGCCTTCGTATAAAGAGCCAATCCCTTTTACATATCCATCGCTTATGTCCAACGCTATCCTTTTCTCTTGTAGCTCCCGCTGCAATACATCCAAAACGGTTTCTCCTTCTGTTACAAAAACTTCTTGGCGCGAAAATATTATTCCGTCTTTGGGAAGCACTTCTTTCATCTCGTCTGGCAACTGTTCGCTTTGCATTGCTTCTTGGCAGGTAATAGATAGCGTTGCCTTCTTTTGGCTATCCATTTGCTCTACTTTTTGGCTGCCACAAGCCGCTAAACACAGGCAGAGCAACAATAGCACACTAAGAATGCTCTTTTGTTTCATTCCATGTTTCCTTCTTCCCTTATTGATCTGATTGTCTATTCAATATGAAATCAATTTTGTGGCGCAGAAACACTTCTCTGCGCCACAAACAAAAATCAATCCATTCACTTAGTGCCAAAAATACGATCTCCTGCATCTCCTAAACCTGGAACGATATATCCTTGCTCATCTAACCCCTGGTCCACTTGTGCACAATAGATTTCTATGTCAGGATGGTCTTCTGATACACGTTTGATCCCTTCCGGTGCTGCAATGATACTCATCAGCTTAATATTATGACATTCATAATTTTTCATAAACTGAATAGCAGCAGAGGCAGATCCACCCGTCGCCAGCATTGGATCTAAAATGAGTACATCTCGATCTGCAATATCTCTGGGCATTTTGCAGTAATATTCTACAGGTTCTAATGTGTCTGGATCTCGATATAGCCCAATATGCCCCACTTTAGCAGAAGGAATCAATGTTAAAATGCCGTCGATCATTCCCAGTCCTGCTCGTAAAATAGGCACAATAGCTATTTTTTTCCCTGCCAGTACCTTTACTTTTGCTTTAGCAATGGGCGTTTCTATTTCAACTTCTTTCAACGGTAGTTTCCGTGTTGCTTCGTAACACATCAATCCTGCTATTTCAGATACAATATGGCGAAAATCTTTCACGCCAGTATGTTTATCTCGTAACATAGATACTTTGTGTTGCAACAACGGGTGATCTAGTATATGCACATTCTGGCTTTCTTTTTCCATTTTTCCATCTCCTTCATTCGTCCATTTTTTGCGCTTTCTCTCGTTCCAATCGTTCTCGTTCTGCTTGGGAAAGGCGCAAATAGGAGGGTTGCAATTGGTCTGGTGAAACCATTTTGCCTGCTTCTGCCATTATCTGTGCTGCGCATACTACTCCCCATGCAGACTGCATTTGTAAATGCGCTGGTGGCAAATCTAGTTGTTCCCCTTGTTCGATGGCATAAGTATAGCATAAAAGTGAGCCATCTCCAATGAGAATCTTTCTTTTTTTTATTTTTTTCAGTTCCTTTATCAGTTCAGGAAGACCTATGGCCCGATCTGCACATATACGTTCGATTTTCCCGCCTTGACAGCAAAACAGAGCATTATATACCTGATTTCGCCTTGCATCCATCACTGGACATAGTACAGCATCTTCCATGTGTGTTAACATATAAGCCATGGCTTCTAAGGTGGAAACGCCACAACACATCTTATCTCCTTGCCATGCAAGTCCTTTGGCTATAGAGATGCCAATACGAATTCCCGTAAAAGAACCTGGTCCTGCTGCTACTGCAATTGCATCTATATCCTTCATGGTCCACTCGCAATTTTGCAACATAGACTCTATCATCGGTAAAATCGTACGGCTATGGGTCTGCCTATTATTTTGAAAATACTGTGCCACCAATGCGCCATCTTTTCCAATGGCCACAGAAGCCGCAGATGCAGAGGATTCAATGGCTAAGATGTTCAATGATATCTCCCCCGCCTTCTATTGTAATAATTCTTTCTTGCTCCGTATCTCCACGCATAATAAAGATACGAATATCATCTTGAAATAACTGGGGAGCACGCTCACTCCATTCTACAGCACAGACCCCGCCGCGATGCAAGTAATCCTCCCAGCCAATGTCATACAGTTCATCTTCTCCGCCCAGCCGGTATAAATCAAAGTGAAATAGCGGAAGCCTACCACCGTGATATTCATTCACAATGGTAAAGGTTGGGCTGGTCACCGGCTCCTGAATGCCAAGCCCTGCTGCAATTCCTTGAATCAATGCTGTCTTTCCTGCACCCAATTCCCCAAACAATGCAATTACAGTACCCGGTATCAAAAAATGGGCTATTGTTTGCCCTAAGGCTTCTGTTTCTACCTTATCGGTAGAACAAAATTTCATTTTTTCACACCCTTACATGTTTTTATTATAGCTGTCACATATGTATCACCTAGTAATATGATAATTATATCACAAAATAGATTTTCTCGCAAAAAGATTTCTCTCGCCTGTATTCGCTTTACTATTTTAGCAAATAATGATACACTGATGCTAAAACAATCGAGGAGGCAAGAATGAAGTTGAAGTATCGGAACCATTCCCATCACTCTATCCGGCAAGGTGATTTCCTCTTGCTCGCTCTTTGTATCATTGCCTCCATTTATGGCATTATTCTCATAGCAAGCGCATCTCATTATCGAGGAAGTTCTCGATTCGTACTAATCCAGTCTGCTGCTCTTGTTATTGGTGTCTTTCTCTATTTTGTCTGTTCTAAAATTGACATTCAAATCCTAACAGAAAAATGGATTTGGATCTTCATTTTAAATGTTCTCCTTATTTCCTCTCTAATCTTTTTTGGAGTGGATGGTGGATCAGGGAATCGAAGCTGGATTCGCTTCACTTTTCTTCCAATCGGGGTTCAACCAGCAGAGATTGTAAAAATCACCTTTACCCTTCTTCTGGCACGACAGATGGCCGCCATGCAAAAGGGAACCATCAGCAAACTTTCCTCTATCGCCAAGCTTATCCTTCATGTTGGCTTTATGTGTGGCCTCATTATGGTAGCTTCCGGAGATGCCGGTATGGTAGTGGTCTATGGTTTTCTTTTCCTTGTGATGGCATTCGCCGCAGGTGTAAAATTCCGTTGGTTTATCGTAGGAGGCAGTATTGCTACTGGGGGTTTTCTTTTCCTCTGGTATCAGACCCCTCTTATTAAAGAATATTGGAAAGACCGTATTCGTATTTTATTCGATCAAAGTTTGGATCCTCTGGGAGTTGGATGGCAGCAAGACCGTAGCGTGTTAGCCATTGGATCCGGGCAGCTGACAGGCCAGGGGCTCTTTCATGGCTTGCAAACGCAAAGCCAGTACGAAAGTGCCTTGCCAGCACGACATACAGACTTTATCTTTTCTGTGGCTGGTGAGGAACTCGGCATTATCGGCTGTATTTTAATCATCATTTTACTCGCTGCCATTATCATACGTTGTATTTTTATCGCACTGAAAGCTTCATACACCATCGATGCTCTGACGGCCTTCGGATTTGCAGGTATGCTGTTTTGCCAAACCATTCTCAACATTGGTATGTGCCTGTATGTAGCTCCTGTTGTTGGCCTAACGCTTCCCTTTTTCAGTTATGGTGGTTCCTCACTGATTACCTTGTTTGCAGCTATGGGATTGGTGTCTGGAATCAAAGCACGTTCCCTTCCCAGTTGGCTTCAAGATCGAGGCGAGCTACAACAATTAGAATTCGATGGATAAAATTTGGCACCGCCGCATCTGGATGCGGCGGTGCTGCATTTTTTGTTGGGTCTACTAAATTGTCTTTTCTAACAGTGTCTGTAATATTTGAGCGTGTTTTTGTTCCTCTTCTGCCAGTTCTCTGTACAACTGTTTCAACGCTTCATCTGGTGCATTTTCTGCTGCTTTTCGATAAGCGCTTTCTCCCTTTTGTTCAGCCAATATTCGGATACGTAAAGCGGAATAATAATCTGGAATCCGCGCCGTACGTCGCACTTGAGAAGGCGGAATGCGAATCCCAGCACGTAAAAACAAAACGACAGCCAAACGTTTAGCATGTCGTAATTCTTCTGTTCCAATGGTGGAAAGTTCCATACTATGCGCTTTATAACGCTGTGCCATTCTGCGATAATATTCAAAATCGGCATACTCATCGGTAAGGAAAGAAATAATTTCCTTCTCCCAGGTAACGGGCTTATTAGAAGGTAGTGTTATCGTATTATATGCAGAATGGTCTACTTGTTGATCAGGCGCAACTCGTTTCCAAACTTTTTCCAATAATTCATTTTCCCTTTGATAA
>CAWVKD010000006.1:0-13668 GCA_963929765.1 Clostridia bacterium
GATAGCCTTGCAATTGCCAGAAATCGTCAGGAAAACAAGATGAACTGGGTGAATCGAAACAAGGAAAAGGAATAAAAGCAAGAAAGAGGGTTCTTGCGTTTGATTCATGGAAGTAAATTAAAAAAGAAAGAAGGCTGAAGGACATGATTTCTCATGGGAAAGACATTAAAATTTTTGCAGGACGCTCCAACCGGCCGTTGGCAGAGAATATCTGTAAAGAAATGAAGCTTGCGCTGGGAGATGCAGAGGTAGGAACATTTTCAGATGGAGAAAATTTTGTTTCTATCTATGAAACTGTGCGTGGCTCGGATGTATTTGTGGTACAATCTACCAGTTCGCCTGTTAACGATAATTTAATGGAAATGCTGATTATGATTGATGCATTTAAAAGAGCATCGGCTGGCCGAATTACAGCAGTTGTTCCTTATTTTGGATATGCAAGACAAGATCGGAAAGCGAAACCTAGAGATCCTATTTCGGCTAAATTAGTAGCCAATTTGATTACCCGTGCTGGTGCTGACAGAGTTTTAACAATGGATCTTCATGCATCTCAGATCCAAGGCTTTTTTGATATCCCGGTAGACAACTTGTTGGGCAGCCCTATTTTTGTGCGTTACTTTGAAGAGAAATTTAAAGGAGAGATGGACTCTATCATGGTCGTATCTCCAGATGTGGGTTCTGTTGCAAGAGCTAGGGCTTTTGCTCAAAAATTAGGTGTTTCTCTTGCAATTGTAGACAAAAGACGCCAAAAAGCTAATTTCTCTGAAGTGATGAATATCATCGGTGATGTCAAAGGAAAACGCGTCATTTTATTAGATGATATGGTAGATACAGGTGGAAGCCTGTGTGGTGCTGCAGAGGCGCTTGTGAGTCACGGTGGTGCGTTGGAAGTATACGCATGTGCTACCCACGGCGTGTTGTCGGGAAAAGCCATTGAACGCATCAATAACAGCGTCATCAAAGAAGCTGTTTTTTTAGACACCATTCAGCCTTCCCCAGAAAAGAAGAGCGATAAGATTAAGTATTTATCTGTGGCCCATATGTTTGCAGATGCCATTGAACGGATTTATGAGGAGGTTTCCATATCAAAAATCTTTTTATAATTTTTGATATGGATACAGCGTACCATGTGGATCAAACGAAAGACAGAGTCTAAGGAACGATTTCTCATCGCTTGTCTTGGCAATCCAGGTGCCCAATATGAAAACACACGGCACAATGTAGGATTTCGTACAGCAGATCTATTGGCAGAAAGGTGTCATATTTCTGTTCGAAAATTGAAATTCAAATCACTGTATGCAGAAATTACTTTGGGTGGAAAGTCGGCAGTTTTACTCAAACCTCAGACGTATATGAATTTAAGTGGGGAGGCTGTAAAGGAAGCGGCCCACTATTATCAGATACCGCTGGAACGTATTTTGGTTGTTGCAGATGACACATCTTTGGCGCCGGGAAGACTACGTATTCGCAGAAAAGGCAGTGCAGGTGGGCATAACGGGTTAAAAAATATCATCGCCTGTATGGGAAGCGATGAATTTCCAAGGATTAAGATTGGAGTGGGGGCACCTCCCCATCCAGAATATGATTGGGCAGACTGGGTTTTAGGCACCTTTCCAGAAAAAGAAAAAAAGACAATGGAAACCGCCATTTCCTTGGCAGCAGATGCTGTAGAGGTGCTTTTAGAAGCAGGTGTTGAGGAAGCGATGAATCGATTCAACGCCATAAATTTGTAGATGAAAAAGTAATGAGGGGGATTCGATGAAATATTGTGCTAATTGTGGGGCTGCCATAGACGATCAAGTGCGGTTCTGTCCAGAGTGCGGAATGAAACAAGAGGAAACAGCTGCCGCAGCAGATAGCCAAAAAGATGTTCCAGTGGAACAGCCAAAAGGAACGGAAACCGGGTACAAAAATGAGCAACCGCCTGCACCGCCAACTAATACGCCACCAACACAGTCTTCCTATGCACCACCTCCGGCACCTCCTGCGGCTCCGGTGGGAAATAATGGGTACTGGCAAGGTGGGGTATCGGCGTCCATGCAATATTCGTACCCACAACCACAACCACAACCAAAACCAAAGTCCAATGGGCTTGCTATTGCAGGCTTTGTTGTATCTCTTTGTACCATTTTATTTATAGCAGTTCCCGTTATTGGACTTATTATGTCTCTTATAGGGCTTGGCCTTTCCATTGCTGGTATGGTGGTTGCCAATCGCAATGAGGGCGCTGTTGGCATGGCAGTTGCGGGGCTAGTGCTTTCTATCATCTTCCTTATAACAACGGCATATGTTATGTTTGCAATGATTGGATATGTTTCAATTATACGATAAAATACAACCTGTTTTCTTTTTAAAAGATTTAACATACGAAGAGAAAATCGGACAGTAAAACCGAAATAAGAGAAAAGAGACAAGAAAAAGCAGAGTTAAACAGGTCGGGAGGTACCACCGCCCGCCTGTTTCTGTGCTTTTTTATCATCTGCAATTTCCAAATTTTTCAAATTAAGGGGGGATATCCTTTGTTGGCGATTACGGAAGCGTTTCGGCAAAATAAAGAGGTAAATGCTTTGTTTTTCGCAATTGATGCAGGCCAGTGTCCAGCAGTTTTATCTGGTCTCTCGGGTGTTCATCGAGCGCATTTAGGGGCAGCACTACAAGCTGCTAGTAGTCGGCCGGTGGTGTTCGTTTGTGCCGATGATGGAGAGGCAAACCGGTTAAAAGCTGATTTAGAGACGCTTTCAGAAAAACAAGTTATTTATTTGGCTTCGCGGGAAATGGTTTTTTATGATGCGGCTGTTGTATCACGCCAATGGGAGCATCGCAGATTGCAGGCATTGGCAGATATTTGTACCACTTCTGTCTCGTTTATTGTCATGACAATAGAAGGAATGCTACAACGAACTATGCCCCTTGAGACGATGAAACAAGCGGTACAGCTTTTGGAACTAAGTTCCTCTTATCCATTGGATAAATTAACATCATTTTTGACTCGCAATGGGTATACCACCTGTGATCAGGTGGAAGGGCCAGGCCAATTTGCTCTGCGCGGAGGAATCCTGGATGTATTTTCACCAGGGGAAGAGTATCCAGTACGCATAGATTTCTTTGGGGATGAAATTGATTCTATGGGGTATTTTGACCCTAATACACAACGACGAATTGAAAATTGCAGCCGTTGTCTTTTGCTACCAGCAGCAGAAGTGCTGCCGGATTTGGCACAAGGAGGGAGAGTGCAACTTTTAGACTCATTGCGCAAGTTAAAAGCTAAAGTAGAAAAACGGAAAGGAGATGTTTCAGCTTTACTCGCTACACTGCAACAGGATGTGGAACGTTTGGAACAAGGCGTTTCCTTTTCTGCGTATGATCGATATCTGGATCTTATTTACCCTGAAGATACTTGCGGAATTGATTATATCCCCCAAAATGCAATTGTGGTTTTCACGGAAAGCGGGCGTATCATAGAGCGGGCCAAGCACTATCTTTGGCAAATGGAACAGGATGCTGAAGTGTTGATGGATGCAGGCATGTTGGCAGGTGAACTGGCTTCTTTTATTGTTTCTATTGAATCCATGAAAATACGACTCAGCGCTTTTCCTATTGTCATGACGGATACTTTTCCAGCAGCTCGCTATCCCTTTTCACCTCGCAACCTATTCTCTGTTGTATGCAAACAATTACCTTCGTATGGTGGCAGCTTAAATACGGCAGTTTCAGATGTAACAGACTATCTATCAGAAGGATATCGTGTGGTGATTCTATGCCCTTCGGAGCGAAGAGCTCAGAATCTACACCATTTACTACGAGAAAATGGATTGGCCGTTGCTATGATGTTTCAATTGAACCAACTTCCCAAGCCAGGAGAAGCGATTCTAACAGTGGGCAATTTATCCGGAGGAATGGAATATCCAGAATCTAAACTTGTTATTTTAACAGAAGGGCAAATTGCAGGAAACAGCAGAAAGGAAAAGAGAGTCAAATCAGCCAAAAAGAAGCAGGCACTTAGCAGTTATGCCGACTTATCACCGGGGGATTTGGTTGTACATGCTCATCATGGGATCGGCCGTTTTGTGGAAATGGCAAAGCTGTCCTTGGATGGTGTGGAAAAGGACTATGTCAAACTTGCCTATGCCGGAAGTGATTGTCTCTATATCCCGGCAACTCAGTTGGATTTGATCTCAAAATACATTGGAGGTGGAAGCGAAGCACCTACCAAACTCAACAAATTAGGAGGGACAGAATGGGCTAGGGAGAAGAGTCGGGCAAAGCGAGCGGTAAAAGATCTTGCAAAAGAACTGATTGCGCTATATGCTGAGCGGCAACGAAGGCCAGGCCATGCATTTTCTCCCGATCGTCCCTGGCAAGTTGAATTTGAAGAAGAATTTGAATATCAGGAGACAGAGGATCAGCTTCGATGCATTGGAGAGATTAAAACAGATATGGAGCGGGAAGTTCCGATGGATCGTTTGCTTTGCGGAGATGTAGGATATGGAAAAACAGAAGTCGCCATGCGTGCGATTATGAAATGTGTGTTGGATGGATATCAGGCAGCTGTGTTGGTACCTACAACCGTATTGGCTCAACAGCATTATACGTCGATGGTAGCGCGTTTTCGCAATTATCCTGTTAAAGTCGATGTGGTAAGCCGACTCCGCACACCAGCTCAAATGAAAGCCACTCTGTCTCAGGCAAGGACAGGAGGTATTGACATTCTTATCGGGACCCATCGTCTATTACAAAAGGATGTTCATTTTCAAAAATTGGGTTTACTTGTGGTAGACGAGGAACAGCGGTTTGGCGTTTCGCATAAAGAACGGTTGAAAGAACTGGCAAAGCAGGTCGATGTGTTGACCTTGACTGCGACGCCCATTCCGCGTACGCTCAATATGGCACTTTCTGGAATACGAGATATGAGTACCATTGAAGAGCCGCCGCGGAATCGTCAGCCGGTCCAGACATATGTTTTAGAGCATAATTGGAGCGTTTTGGCAGATGCTATGCGCCGGGAGTTGGATCGAAATGGACAGGTTTATTATCTTCATAACCGAGTAGAAACCATTGATCGAACAGCAGCATATATAGGCGGAATGTTTCCGGATGTAACAGTGGGCGTAGCCCATGGGCAGATGGGTGCTGATGCTCTTGATCAAGTTATGGGGCGGATGAGCGAAGGAGATATTCAAATTTTGGTTTGCACCACCATTATTGAAACAGGAATTGATATTCCAAACGTGAATACACTGATTATTGAAGATGCCGATCGATTGGGATTGGCCCAATTGCATCAAATCAGAGGACGCGTTGGGCGTTCGCCGAGACGGGCCTATGCGTATATGACTTATCGTCAAGGGAAAATTTTAACAGAGGTAGCTACAAAAAGACTATCCGCTATACGGGAATTTGCTGCATTTGGTTCCGGTTTTAAAATCGCCATGCGTGATTTGGAAATTCGAGGGGCTGGCAATTTATTAGGACCAGAGCAATCAGGATATATGGTGACAGTAGGATATGATATGTATCTTAAGTTGTTAGAGGAGGCTGTATTGGAAGAAAAAGGAGAAACGCCCGTTCAAAAGACAGAATGTTCTGCAGATTTGGCGGTGTCATCTCATATTCCTGAGTCTTATGTTCCGTCTCCAGAGCAGAGGATGGATCTTTATCGTCGTATTGCATCTATTCGTAGTGAAGAAGATGGAAATGATGTAGTGGACGAGTTACTGGATCGATACGGGGATCCACCCCCTGGCGTAATGGCGCTGATTTCTGTTGCTCTCTTACGTACTGACGCAGGAAAAGTGGGGATTTCTGATATTGTACAAAAAGGAGATCACTTAAACTTTTTGCTGCGAACGCTGGATTTGCAAAAAGTATCAGCCCTTTGTGCAAGACCCCAGTATAAAGGGAGACTGTTGTTTTCAGCGGGAGAAAAACCTTATCTTTCTTTGCGCATAAAAAAAGGAGAGGATGTTTTAAAACTGGCGCAAAATTTGGTAGAGGAATACAGTAAAACGGAAAAATCAGAACAATAGCGTTGTATTTATATGGATAAAATGGTATAATGCTTCCGTTGTTCTGGATACGCACCAAAAAGGAGAATGGTTCATGAAAAACTGGAAAAAAGGTTGTAGCATGATTTTGGCTGTTTGTCTTCTGATCGGCAGCCTGGCAGGATGTACACCACTGTTTCGTTCGGAAACAAGTGCAAAGGATGACGTGATCAAACAAGCCACTGGTATTTCAAAAGATGCAGTTGTAATGACGGTGAACGGAACAGACATTACAGCTGAGACTTATTGCTACTGGCTAATCAGTAGTATCAACTATTTGAGTCAGCAACAGTACAGTTCTGGAGACGTTGTATGGACAGATGAAATAGACGGGAAATCTGTATCAGATTACGTCAAAGATGATGCGGTGGAAACTGTTGTATTGTACCAAGTGGTTGAAGAAAACGCATTGGCAAATGGATGTGCCTTGACAGATGAAGATGAGAAGGAATTGGAAGAGTTCCGGTCTTATTACGTTCAGTATATGGGCGGAGATGAAGAAACATATTTAGAAGAACTCCGTTTACAGGGCCTCACAGAAGAAACATTTTTACATTTTGCAGAAGTGGGCCTTTTGTATGAACAACTTTACGAAAAACTATATGGTGAAGGATCTGGAAACGAGCCAACAGAGGAAGATTTGCAAGCATATGCTGATCAATATGTACAAGATCAGGGATATGAAAACTTGAGCGATTTTCTGGAGCAGACAGGGTATATGTATGCCAAGCATATTCTGCTCAAAACAGTAGACGATGAGGGCAATGCAATCTCTGACGAAGAAAAAGCAGAAAAGAAAAAGCAAGCGGAAGATATATTGGCTCAATTAAGGGCAAGTGACACACCATTGACTCTATTTGATGAGTTAATGAACCAATACAGTGAGGATACAGGGCTTGCACAATATCCGGACGGGTATGTTTTTGGAACCGGTGAAATGGTAGAAGCATTTGAGACAGCCACAGAAGCCCTGGGTGAAAATGAGATCAGCGATGTTGTGGAAAGCGAATATGGATATCATATTATTTTGCGGCGTCCTACATTGGATATGTTTTTAGGTGCATGGGGTCAGGATCAATTTACAGCAAAGCTGGAAGAATGGATTGATGCAGCTGATGTTCAATTCAAAGCGGATTATAAAGCAATAGACCCTCAGGCTCTATACGAAAACATGAACGAGATCTACGCCGAAGCCCACCCAGAAGAAAGCACATCACCAGAAGAAAGCACATCACCGTCTGACGAGGATGTCACTTCAACAGACGGCGCATCGAATGATACGGTAGAAGACAGTGCTGCGCCGACAGAGACAGAAGAACCAGAAACGGCAGAATAGATAGGGAAGATGATGAGATAAAGATGAATAAGGAACGTACGATGCTATTTTTATTCAATCCGCGTGCTGGAAGAGGCCGGGCAGGTGCACATCTTTTACGCATACTGGAAGCCTTTAGTCGCGCAGGGTACCTTATAACAGCCCATCCAACAAATGGGCCGGAAGATGCGCTGCGTATGGCAAAGGAAGTGGGTGGACAATACGATCGAGTTGTATGTTGTGGCGGAGACGGAACGCTTAATGAAACAGTACGTGGCCTTTTGATGGGAGGGCATACCGTTCCTGTTGGCTATATCCCAGCTGGAAGTACCAACGATTTTGCATCTAGTCTCGGCTTACCTCGACAAATGGCAGAGGCGGCTCGAATCGCAGCGGAAGGGACTCCTTTCCGCTGCGATGTAGGTGCCTTTAATGATAACTTTTTTGTGTATGTAGCAGCGTTTGGTGCGTTTGCAGAAGTGTCTTATTCGACTTCTCAACAGGCCAAAAATATGCTGGGTCACCTAGCATATTTATTAGAGGGAATGGCACGGTTACCTCGCTTAAAATCATATCAAGTGCACATAGAATACGATGATCATGTGATTGATGACGAATTTATTTTAGGGATGGTTACCAATTCACTCTCTGTTGGTGGGTTTAAAGGACTATGTGGGAAAGAAGTGCGCTTGAATGATGGACTATTTGAAGTGTTGTTGATCAAGCGACCAGAAGGTATCGGACAATGGCGTAAACTCATCAGTGCTGTTTTAAGACAAGATCTTAACAAAGGAAACTTGTATTCTTTTACCACATCTGCTTTGCGGTTTACGTCAAAAGAACCACTTTCGTGGACATTGGATGGGGAATACGGCGGTACTATGAAGGAAGCTTATATTGTCAACCGTCGAGAGGCTTTAAGTGTCATTGTGAAAAAAGAATCAGAGCCAGTTCATTTTCAAGAGAAAGAAAAGCGTGACTGATCCGACAACACAAAGGATTATGGTGTGGGATCAGCCGCGCATAAAACTTCTTTAGGAGGTAAGATATGGGAAAAAAGACACCATTATATCAAAAGCATATAGAAGCCGAAGGGAAAATGGTTCCATTTGCTGGTTATATATTACCAGTACAGTATCCGACAGGTACTATTGCAGAGCATATGGCTGTACGTACAAAAGCAGGCCTTTTTGATGTGTCACATATGGGAGAATTTTTCCTTACCGGCACAGACTCTCTTGCTAATTTGCAAATGCTTCTGACCAATCAAATAGAAGGAATGTATGATGGACAAGCGCGGTACTCTCCTATGTGTAATGAACAAGGAGGAGTGATTGACGATTTGTTGGTATATCGGCTCCATGCAACGTCTTATTTATTGGTAGTAAATGCGGCTAATCGAGAAAAAGATGCTAACTGGATTCAAAGCCACTTATTTGGAGATGTTTCCTTCCAAGATGCATCTGATGAGATTGCACAAATTGCATTGCAAGGGCCAAAAGCAACTGATATTATGAAAAAAGTTGCAGTGGAAGAAGAAATTCCAAAGAAATACTACACTTTTGTGGAAAAAGGGATGGTAGCAAACATACCTTGTCTCATTTCCCGAACAGGATACACAGGAGAGATAGGATACGAGCTTTATTGCAGCCAAGAGGATGCTCCTCGGCTCTGGGAAGAACTTTTGAAAGTGGGAGAAGGAGATGGGTTGATTCCCTGTGGTCTAGGCGCACGGGACACGTTGCGTTTGGAAGCAGCTATGCCTCTGTACGGTCATGAAATGGATGAGACCATTTCTCCCATAGAAGCGGGGTTGGGATTTGCAGTTAAGCTTCAAAAAGAGGATTTCATAGGGAAAAAAGCACTTTTAGAAGCAGGAACACCCAGCCGGTGCCGTGTTGGTTTAGTCATGACAGGACGTGGCATTGCGAGGGAACAATCAGAAGTTTACTCTGGAGATTCCAAAATTGGCATAGTTACTTCTGGCACTCATTGCCCCTATTTAAAAAAAGCAGCAGCAATGGCATTGATTGACATTGCTTATGAAGCGGTTGGAACGAAAGTAGAAGTTGACGTACGAGGCAGAAGAATTGCAGCAGAAGTTGTTCCGCTGCCGTTTTATAAACGATAGACACACAAATTTGATTGATTGTTTAAGGAGGACAAACAACATGAACTATCCGACTCATTTACTGTATTCTAAATCCCACGAATGGGTTGCAATGGAAGGCGATACTGCACGAATCGGAGTAACAGATTATGCTCAAGAGGCAATGGGAGATATTGTATTTGTCAGTTTGCCGGCAGAGGGTGATGCCATTGCCATTGAGGAATCATTTGCAGAACTGGAGTCTGTTAAGGCAGTTGCACCTGTTTATTCCCCCGTCAGCGGCACGATTTCCGCGATCAATGAAGCTCTTTTAGATGCGCCAGAGACCATCAACGAAGCACCCTATGACGCTTGGATGGTTGAGGTAACGGGAATCAGTGACAAAGAAACACTGATGTCGGCAGAGGAATATGAAGCCTTTGTGGCCAAGGAGAAGGAGGCCTAATCTGTGGGGAGCTATGTACCTGCTACAAAGGCAGAGCAAAAGGAAATGCTGGCGTCTATTGGTTGCGAAACGTTTGAAGATTTATTTGCCGGTCTTCCTTCTGATGTTTTGTTGAAAAAGCCGCTCCATCTGCCTAGCGGTTGCAGCCAAATGGAGACAGAGAAAAAAGTAACGGAATTGTCAGATAAGAACCGTATTTTTAAGAGTATGTTCCGTGGTGCTGGAGCATATCACCATTATATTCCTGCTCCTGTACGCCAAATTACGGCAAAAGAGGAGTTTGTGACAGCTTATACCCCCTATCAGGCAGAAATCAGCCAGGGGATTTTGCAGGGAATCTTCGAATACCAAACCATGATCTGTATGTTAACAGGGATGGCGGTATCCAATGCTTCGGTCTATGATGGTGCCACAGCGGCAGCAGAGGCCGTCGCTATGTGTCGAGAGCGAAAACGAACAGTAGCGCTGGTATCTGCCACAACGAATCCACGGGTAATCGAGACAATTCGAACCTATTGTTTTGGTGCAGATACCGAACTTGTTATTGTTCCCGAAAAAGACGGTGTGACAGATCAAGCTGTATTAAAGGAACTTTTGACAGAGACAACAGCCTGTTTTTACCTCCAACAGCCCAATTTTTATGGGAATTTGGAAGAAGCTGAAATTCTAGGTCAACTTGTACATGAAGCGGGAGCCAAACTGATTATGGGGTGTAACCCTATTTCCCTTGGCATATTAAAAACGCCAGCAGAATGTGGTGCCGATATTGCAGTGGGCGAAGGTCAACCTCTTGGCATGCCTCTCTCTTTTGGAGGGCCGTATCTTGGCTTTATGGCTGCAACGGATAAAATGATGCGCAAGCTGCCAGGAAGAATTGTAGGTGAAACAACAGATGCAGAAGGAGAACGAGCATTTGTTTTAACACTTCAAGCAAGAGAGCAGCATATCCGGCGGGAGAGGGCATCAAGTAACATTTGCTCTAATCAGGCACTGTGTGCGTTGACGGCTGCGGTTTATTTAGCAACCATTGGGCCAAAGGGCTTAAAGCAGGTGGCATCTCTCTGTTATTCAAAAGCGCATTATGCAGCTGAAAAACTGAACAAAATCCCGGGATTCTCTCTGTTAAATAAGGGACCATTTTTCCATGAATTTGTAACGAGCTGCCCGATAGATACAGAAGTAGTTTTGAAACGTTTGGCACAAGAGGGAATTTTGGGTGGATTGCCATTAGAAGGTGAACATAAGGGACAAATCCTCTGGTGTGTGACAGAAGAAAATACGAAGGAAGAAATAGACCGGCTGGCGATGCTGTTGCAGGAGGTTACAAAAGCATGAAATTGATTTTTGAGCAGGGGAAAACAGGTAGAGGCATTGATATATTCCCCTCATCTGATGTAGATACTGTAATGCCGCCAGAAGAATTTTTACGCAAAGAAGAACCAGAGTTGCCATGTTTGTCAGAAAATGAATTAAGCCGTCACTATACCCAGCTGGCAGATAGCACTTTTGGGGTTAACAATGGATTTTATCCACTGGGTTCTTGTACTATGAAATACAACCCAAAAGTGAATGAAGTTCTTGCAGCTCTACCAGGATTTGCCCAGATCCATCCTTTGCAACCTGTAGATACAGTACAAGGATGTTTGCGTGTTCTCCGCATGGCGGAGCAGTATCTCTGTGAAATCACAGGAATGGATGCTATGACATTCCAACCTGCGGCCGGTGCCCACGGAGAATACACTGGATTACTATTGATTAAAGCGTACCATAAAAGCCGAAAAGATGAAGGACGTAATAAGATTATCGTACCAGATTCTGCCCATGGAACCAATCCGGCTTCAGCTTCTATGGCAGGGTATCAGATTGTGAACATTCCGTCTGGAGAAGATGGATGTGTGAATCTTGAAGCACTCAAGAATGCAGTGGGTGAAGATACAGCAGGTCTTATGCTCACAAATCCTAATACATTAGGCATCTTCGAAAAGCAGATTTTAGAAATAACAAATATTGTTCATGAAGCAGGCGGATTGGTTTATTACGATGGTGCCAATTTAAATGCCGTGATGGGTATTACAAGACCAGGGGATATGGGATTTGATGTGGTGCATTTGAATCTGCATAAAACCTTCTCAACACCCCATGGTGGTGGCGGACCCGGTAGCGGAGCAGTTGGTTGCAAAGCATTTTTAGAAGCTTTCTTGCCTGCACCTCGTGTTGTTGAAGCAGAAGATGGCAGTCTGGCGTTAGAAACCATGCGTCCACAAAGCATTGGTAGAGTGAAAGATTTCTATGGTAATTTTTCGGTGGTTGTAAAAGCCCTGTCTTATCTGATAACATTGGGACAAGAAGGTGTTCGGGAAGCTGCAAGTAATGCTGTTCTCAATGCCAATTATATGATGGAGCAATTGAAAGACCAGTATCCTGTATCGGGAGCCGGCAGATGTATGCATGAATTTGTAATCAGTTTAGAGAAACTAAAAGAAGAAACAGGCGTTTCTGCAATGGATGTTGCCAAAGGATTGTTGGATCGCGGTTTCCATCCGCCTACGATGTATTTCCCGTTGATTGTGCATGAGGCATTGATGATAGAGCCGACAGAAACAGAACCTCGTGAGATGCTGGACGGAATGGTAAAGGCGTTACATGAGCTCTATGACATAGCTCATGACGACCCGGAAACATTGCACACAGCACCACATCATGCCAAGATTCGCAGACCAGACGAGGTAAAAGCAGCCCGGAACCCTGTTTTACGTTGGAAACCAGAATAAAAAGTGCACGAGGAGGCGCCAAAAATGAAACGATTTTGGACAATATTTGGTACAGCTGCGGTAGTAGCAATTCTTTTGGCGCTTCCTCGTGCAGAAGCTGCCCCATCAGTTTTTTTTACTGCAATGAATGACCAACTCTTACCATTGAATACCAGTACAATACCTGTCGTACGAAATGGAAGCGTTTATATTCCCTATACTGTGTTTGGAGAACAAAACATTGGTGTTTTCATCTCCTCTAGAACAAATAATACTCTTGTTTTGTACGGCAGACAAAAGATTTTAACATTTGACCTTGCGGCAGGAAACGCTCACGATTTGGAGACTGCCTATTCTGCTCAGGCGATTTCCCAAAATGGAACCGTTTATGTGCCGGCTTATTTTGTATCTCAATACTTTGACTTGGAATATTCCTACCTTTCAACAGATTATGGTACCATAATACGAATGAAAAATTCCGATGCGGATTTAAACGATACTGCCTTTATCAAGATGAATACCCAATTAATGAAACAGTACTATGAGTCGTATACCAACCCAACATCGAAACCGACTAGTAGTAGTACAGTTGCTCCTTCTGTGACCAGTACGCCTACAAAAACTCCACGGCCGACTGTTAGCAGTCGTCCGTCTCCTTCTGCTTCAATGACACCAGTACCTTCTCAAGCAGAACCGTCTCCATCGCCCTTGCCGACGGAACTTTCTGAAACTATGTCCCTTTCACTTGCTGTTCGTGTAACCGATCAAAGTGATACGGAAATGCTATTGAATCTGTTTGATGGGAAGACAAAAGCGGTTTGTTTCTTTTTTTCGCCAGAAGAGCTGGTGTCTCAAAGTGGCTTAGTGCGACGTGTTGTAGGGTCAGGATATGGAATTGGGTTTTATGTGACCAGTGGAGAATCGTCTTTAGAATACTCTTTGGAGCAAGGAAATCAGTTGCTCAGCGAAATTGCCCGGACGACAACACTTCTTGTGGCAGGTCC
>CAWVKD010000007.1:0-30237 GCA_963929765.1 Clostridia bacterium
GTAGTTGCATCTCGATATGGAGCGTTTATTCAAGGGGCTACTTGTCTGGCACTTACAAAATTAGATGTTCTGTCATATATGGATCAGATTCCAGTTTGCGTTGCCTATGAAATCGATGGAATGCGAGTGGAGACGTTCCCAACAGGAGATCAGCTGTCTCGGGCGAAACCTATTTATGAATACATGGAAGGATTTCACTGTGACATTTCAAAATGTAGGACATTTGAAAGTCTCCCAAAAGCTGCACAAAATTATATTCAATATGTGGAGAAAGCAGTGGGATGCCCGATACGATACGTATCTGTTGGTGCAGACCGCGATGCCTATATTACCATTGATTAAAAGAGAATAGTATTTGCTTTGTAGAACATAAAAGATAATCATTGGACTACTGAAAACATAAGAAGGAAGCGAACGATGGAAAACGTATTGTATTTGGTATTAGAAAATGGAATGATTTTTAAAGGAAAATCTTTTGGCGCCTTAGGTGAAGTGACAGCAGAAGTTGTTTTTACAACTGGAATGACAGGGTATTTGGAGACATTAACAGATCAGAGCTATCATGGCCAGATGGTTGTTCAAACATTTCCCCTGATGGGGAATTATGGGGTCATTCCATCGGATTTTGAAAGTGATAGAATAGGGCCAAGTGCATATATTGTAAAGAATTGGTGTCAAACACCCTCCAACTTTCGATGTGAGGGTGATCTTGACACCTTTTTAAAATCTAAAAATATTGTTGGATTATGGGATATTGATACTCGCGCATTAACAAAAGTCATTCGAGAATATGGTGTGATGAACGGGAGAATAACAACGAATCCCAAAACAGTTTCTTTAGAAGAAATTCGCACTTATCAAGTCAAAGATGCTGTTTCCTGTGTTTCTATTGCAAAACCATACTTAGAGAAAAGTGAACAAGGAAGGTATCATGTTGTTTTGATGGACTACGGATACAAAAAAAATATTTTGAGAGAATTATTGAAACGTGGATGTGATGTAACGGTTTGTCCTTATAATGCCAGTGCGCAAGATATCCTTCAATTCCAGCCGGATGGTATTATGCTATCCAATGGGCCTGGAGACCCGGCAGAAAATGTGGAAGCTATTACAACGTTAAAATCTATTTGCAATACAAAAATTCCTATTTTTGGTATTTGCTTAGGTCATCAATTATTGGCACTGGCAAATGGGTGTCGAACAGCAAAATTAAAATACGGACATCGTGGAGCCAACCAGCCTGTCAAAAATAAACATACAGGACGTGTTTACATTTCCAGCCAAAACCATGGCTATGCAGTTCAGACAGAGTCTATCAATCCATCCATTGCTAAAGAACTGTACGTCAATGTAAATGACGGAACGTGTGAAGGAATAGAATATTGTAACTTTCCTGCATTTTCTGTACAATTCCACCCAGAAGCATGTGGTGGACCGCATGATACCCGATTTTTATTTGATCAATTTATTACCATGATGGAGACGAGAAAATATGCCATTAGATAAAACGATAAAAAAAGTACTTGTGATTGGATCTGGCCCTATTGTGATTGGCCAAGCTGCCGAATTTGATTATGCAGGGACGCAGGCTTGTAGAGCGCTCCGAGAAGATGGAATTGAAATTGTTCTTGTCAATTCTAACCCTGCAACGATTATGACGGATAATGCTATGGCGGATGAAATTTATATTGAGCCCCTTACATTAACCACAATAAAGAGAATCATAGAAAAAGAGAAGCCAGACAGCATTCTATCAGGATTCGGGGGACAAACGGGTCTTACGCTTTCCATGCAACTTGCAAAAGAAGGTTTTTTAGAAACGCATAACGTTCGGTTATTGGGTGCATCTCCAGAAACCATTGATAAAGCAGAAGATCGTCAAAAATTCAAAGATACCATGGAGAAAATCAATCAACCCTGCATTCCATCAAAAGTGGTGCAGACGGTTGAAGATGCTGTTTCTTTTGCAAAGGAAATCGGATATCCAGTGATCATCCGTCCAGCTTTTACCTTGGGTGGATCAGGTGGTGGAATTGTAGACAATGAAGAACAACTCATTGAAGTAGCTCACACTGGGCTATCCCTTTCTCCTATTACACAGATATTGGTTGAAAAATCCATTGCTGGTTGGAAAGAAATAGAATTTGAAGTAATGCGTGACAGTGCCGGAAACGTGATTACAGTTTGCTCCATGGAAAATATGGACCCTGTAGGGATTCACACAGGGGATAGTATCGTTATTGCACCAACGGTTACTTTATCAGACAAAGAATATCAAATGCTTCGGACTGCTGCTCTGGATATTATTACTGAGCTCGGAGTAGAAGGAGGATGCAATTGTCAGTTTGCGCTACATCCCGATTCTTTTGAATATGCTGTTATCGAGGTCAACCCCCGTGTTTCTCGTTCTTCTGCATTAGCTTCCAAAGCAACAGGCTATCCTATTGCAAAAGTGGCAACTAAAATTGCCATTGGGTATACATTGGACGAAATTATCAATGCAGTGACAGGAAAGACGTACGCTGCTTTTGAGCCAACATTGGATTATGTTGCAGTTAAATTTCCCAAATGGCCTTTTGATAAATTTGTGTATGCAAAACGAGAGCTGGGTACTCAAATGAAGGCCACAGGTGAGGTAATGTCTATTGCAGACACCTTTGAAATGGCGTTGATGAAAGCAGTGCGTGGTGCGGAAATTTCAGCTGATACCCTACGGATGCCCCATTTTGCTGGCTTAGACGAGGGTACGCTTTGGCAAATGGTAAAACATGCTACAGATCAACGTTTATTTGCGATATATGAATTGTTTTGGCGAGGTATTTCGGTTGATGCTATATGGGAAGCAACCAAGATTGATCGTTGGTTTTTACATAAAATCATGACGCTTTTATCCTGCGAAAAAGAATTAGAAACATCGTGCCTCACATGGGATCTATATGTCAAAAGTAAACGGCTTGGATTTTTGGATGATACTATTCGGCGCATTTCTCAACAAAACTTCTCTTATTCGTTACAGCCAATCTATAAAATGGTAGATACTTGCGGTGGTGAATTTCGCGCAGAGACCCCCTATTTTTATGGTACTTATGATACCAAAGAATCAGGAGGAGAAAATGAGGCTCTCGCTTTTATTACAAAAAATGAAAAACCAACGGTGATTGTATTTGGATCTGGCCCTATTCGTATTGGGCAGGGAATTGAGTTTGATTACGCTAGTGTCCATTGTGTCATGTCTCTTCAAAAGCTTGGATACGAAGTGGTTATTATTAACAACAATCCTGAAACAGTTTCTACAGATTTTGATACTGCTGACCGTCTCTACTTTGAACCCCTTTGTGAAGAAGATGTGATGCATATCATTGAAATAGAGAAACCAATTGGAGTCGTTGTCGCCTTTGGTGGGCAAACAGCGATTAAGCTCACCAAATGCTTGGCCAAGAATGGAGTTCCCATATTAGGCACCTCTGCTGACAGCATTGATATGGCAGAAGATAGGGAAAGATTTGATGAACTGCTGGAATCCCTTTCGATCAATCGTCCACGAGGATATACAGTTATGACTGAAACAGAGGCTCTGGATGCTTCTCATCAATTAGGATATCCTGTTCTGATGCGTCCTTCCTATGTGTTGGGTGGACAAAATATGATCATTGCTTACAGTGATGAAGATATCAAGGAATATATGGCTATTATCTTGCGGCAAAAACAGGACAATCCTGTGTTGATCGATAAGTATCTGAGCGGTACAGAGATTGAGGTTGATGCCATCTGTGATGGTACATCCATCTTAATTCCAGGGATTATGGAGCACATTGAACGTACAGGTGTTCATTCAGGTGATAGCATTGCGGTGTATCCGGCGCCTCATATTGACGATGACTTGGCAGAAACTATTGTGACCACCACCGAAAAAATTTGTAAAGGCTTACATGCGATTGGTCTTGTTAATTTACAATATATTGTGATGAATCAGTCTTTGTATGTGATTGAGGTCAACCCTCGTGCTTCTCGTACAGTTCCTTATTTGAGTAAAGTAACAGGAGTCCCTATGTGTGATTTAGCAACAAAAGTCAGCTTAGGTGAAACACTAGACAATTTAGGGTATGGGACAGGATTGTATCCCATTTCTCCTTATGTTGCCGTAAAGGTCCCTGTCTTCTCCTTCGAAAAACTGACCGATGTTGATACACAGCTTGGACCAGAAATGAAATCGACAGGAGAAGTGTTGGGCATTGGTAAAAATTTGGAAGAAGCGCTTCACAAAGGCCTGATTGCTTCTGGTCGAAAATTATTGAAAAAAGGTGGTGTTTTTCTTAGCGTTCGCGATAGTGACAAACCGGAATTGGTAGATTTAGCCAGCAAATTCCAACGGATGGGTTTTTCCTTCTATGCCACTAAAGGAACAGCCGCTATTCTAGAAAGAGCAGGTATGGATGTGAAGGAAGTCAACAAAATTCACGAAAGTAAAATCAATGCTATAGCTCTTTTGGAAAGTGGAAAAATCCAGTATGTTATCTCGACTTCTGCTAAAGGTAGAGATCCAGCTCGGGATAGTGTAAAATTGAGAAGAAAGGCATGCCTTCTTGATATTCCCTGCCTCACCTCTTTGGATACTGCAAATGCAGTGGCAGATAGTTTAATCAGTCGGTATACAGAAATTAACACAGAACTTGTAGATATCAATCATATGAGGTCGGAAAAGTATAAGCTTCCCTTTACTAAAATGCAGGGATGCGCCAACGATTATATCTACGTTAATTGTTTTACCCAGGAAATAAATTCTCCAGAATCATTATCCGTTTTTCTCTCAGACCGCCATGTAGGAGTTGGTGGCACAGGCGTAGTTCTTATTTGTCCATCAGATGTAGCAGATGCAAAAATGCGTATGTTTAATTTAGATGGAAGCGAAGGGGAAATGTGTGGAAATGCAATTCGATGCATTGGAAAATATTTATATGATAATCAAATCGTTCCTCAAAAAGAAATGACAATCGAGACTTTAAGTGGAATCCGACGTCTGAAGTTGATTACACGGAATCAAAAAGTATATCAAGTAGAAGTGGATATGGGAAAGGCGGAACTATCTCCAGAAAAGATTCCTGTTCGTTTGCCAGGCGAGTCAGTGATCAATGAATCTGTTACTATTGGTGGTAAACCGTATCAAATTACTTGTGTTTCCATGGGAAATCCCCATTGTGTTGTATTTTGTCATGATATAGATCATCTGGATCTCCAAACCATCGGGCCCATTTTTGAGCATGATCCATTATTCCCGCAGAGGGTAAATGCTGGCTTTGCTGAATTGGTGCAGGACAATACCATCAAACTGCGTGTTTGGGAACGAGGAAGTGGAGAGACACTAGCGTGTGGTACAGGTGCATGTGCTGCTGCGGTAGCTGCAGTTTTAAACGGATATTGCACTAAAGAAAAACCGATTCGAGTGATGCTTCCAGGTGGTGATTTGATGATTCGCTATACAGAGGATACCATAGGTATGACAGGAGATGCAGAGACTGTATTTGAAGGTATTGTTGAAATTTAAAGATAAACAGTAACCGTGATAAACAATAAGGTTTGGAGAAAGGAAAAGATATGACAAAGTACATTTTTGTAACAGGTGGCGTAGTGTCTGGTCTAGGGAAAGGGATTATGGCTGCCTCTCTGGGGAGATTACTAAAATCCAGAGGACTCAAAGTAGCAGCACAAAAGATAGATCCCTATATCAATGTGGATTCCGGTACAATGAGCCCATATCAACACGGAGAAGTTTTTGTCACAGAAGACGGTGCAGAAACTGATTTGGACCTTGGACATTATGAACGTTTTATCGATGAGAGCCTTAATCAATACTCTAATTTAACAACAGGAAAAGTATATTGGAATGTATTAAACAAAGAACGGAACGGAGAGTATCTAGGTGATACAGTACAAGTCATTCCTCACATCACCAATGAAATTAAGAGTTTTATCTACCGAGTTGGCAATAAAGTTAATGCAGATGTTGTCATTACAGAAATCGGCGGTACAGCTGGAGATATCGAAAGCCAGCCATTTTTGGAAGCCATTCGGCAAATTTCGGTAGAAGTTGGCCCTCAAAATTGCCTTTTCATTCATGTAACATTGGTTCCTTATTTAAAAGGGTCTGGAGAACATAAATCTAAGCCAACGCAACATTCTGTAAAAGAGTTGCAATCGATGGGGATCTCTCCTGATATCATCGTCATGCGTTGTGATGAACCGGTAGATGAATCTATTTCACGAAAAATTGCATTATTCTGCAATGTAAAACCAGATTGTGTTGTGGAAGATTTAACATTACCTGTTCTATACGAAGCTCCCATTATGTTGGAAAAGAACCACTTTTCGGATATTGTTTGCAGAGAACTGAATATTGACGCACCACCGGCCGATTTAACAGAGTGGAATCGACTGATAGAACGTATTCATAATCGCCAAAAAACGGTAACGATTGGATTGGTTGGGAAATATGTTAAGTTACACGATGCATATTTGTCTGTCTCGGAAGCATTATGCCATGCTGGATACGAAGTAAGTGCAAATGTAGAGATCAAATGGATTGACTCAGAGCAAGTCACTCCCTCTCAAGTGAGCGAACTGCTAAAAGAATGCGATGGAATTTTAATCCCTGGCGGATTTGGTGACCGTGGAATTGAAGGTAAAATTTTGGCAGCACAGTACGCAAGAGAGCAAAATATTCCGTATCTTGGGATTTGTTTGGGAATGCAAATTGCTGTTATCGAATTTGCACGACATATTTGCAATATCTCAGATGCAAATTCAGGAGAATTTGAAGAAAATGGACAGCATAAGGTCATTGACTTCATGCCGGATCAAAATAGTACCATGGCCAAAGGCGGAACAATGCGCTTGGGAAATTACCCGTGTAAGATTAAGCCAGATACCATGATGGCAAAAGCTTATGGTGAGGAATTGGTGAACGAGCGACATCGACACCGATACGAATTTAACAATGAATATCGAAAGATGATGGAAGAAGCTGGCCTTTGTATCAGTGGTACATCCCCTGACCAACGCATTGTAGAAACAATTGAAATTCCTCAAAACGATTTCTTTGTTGGAGTACAGTTCCATCCTGAATTTAAAAGCAGGCCGAATCGTGCACATCCCCTATTTTTAGAATTTGTGAAGGCTTCCCTGAACAAGAGAAACAATCATTGAAAATATTAGAAAAGGAGAATTATGGGATGAGAAATTACAGTAAAGAGTTGGAGAAAAGAGTTGCTTTTATCCGTTCTATGTTGGAACAAACCCATGCAAGTGGAATTGTGTTCGGCAATAGTGGGGGAAAAGACAGTGCACTGGTTGGAATTTTATGTAAGAAGGCCTGTGACAATACTGTAGGTGTTTTGTTGCCATGTCAATCCAAACGGAATTTTGGAATGGATTTAGAAGACGGCAAAGAAGTGGCAGATCAATTCCAAATTGAGACCCGTATGGTTGATTTAACTGACCTCAAAGCCCTTGCCATACAGACGGTTGAAAACGCTACGTCTTTAACGGAGCAGGCCATTGCCAACATTGCACCGCGCCTTCGAATGATGACATTATATGCAATTGCTGCCTCTGAAAACAGGCTAGTGGCCGGTACGGGAAATCGTAGTGAAGGATATATGGGCTATTTTACAAAATGGGGAGATGGAGCTCATGATTTTAACCCTATCTCAGATCTAACTGTACAAGAAATTTATGAATTTTTAGCTTATCTAGATGCGCCAAAAGCAGTGCGTACGAAAGCACCATCTGCTGGTCTGTTTGAAGGACAGACTGATGAGCAAGAAATGGGCATTACGTATGCTGCTATTGATGCATTTTTGCTGGAAGGAAAAGCCGATCCCGAGACACTTGAAAAAATACAGAAAATGCATGCTCGGAGCGAACATAAACGTCATCTTCCATCCACATATGCTGACTATGAAAAAATGAAATCATAAAAATAAAAAAGGATAGCGACAAGATGTAAATATAGTGTCGCTATCCTTTTGAATTATTGCTATGAAAGGTTTTTAGTATAGTTAGTTGGTTTGTCAGTTCATGATTTTTTTAAGGCGGTTTCTAATTTCTCAATTCCAACGTGAATGCGCCGCAAAGTCTCTTCCTTTCCCAAAATCAAACACAGCTCCACACCGCCGCCAGGAGTCATTGCCTTTCCTGATACTGCAACACGAACGGGCCATAAAATTAAACTGTTTTTGACTCCTTGCTGTTCGGCTAGGCCAAATAATGTATTATGGATGTTTGCAGCACTCCAGTCTGTTATGGAAGCTAAAGCTAATGATGCATCTTTTAATGCTGACAGGGAAGAGACTTCGGTGGTTTTAGATTTCTTATGAATGTAAAGGCTGGTATCATATTCAGGTAATGTATCAAAGAAATCGACCCGATCGGGAATGTCGGTCAATTGGAGACACCGTGGCTGCAACAGTGGTGCGATGAGCTTGGTATCTATTTCGGGGTTTGTTACCACTTTGCGAATATATGGTTCTGCCACTTTTTGGAATGCTTCTGGAGACATCGCCTTGATATAGGTACTATTAAAATGGGTTAATTTTTCCATGTCAAAAATAGCAGGGGATTTGGAGATACCATGAATATCAAAAACAGCAGCTAACTCATCAAGAGAAAAGATTTCTTGTTCTCCTCTTGGGCTCCAGCCAAGCAATGCAACATAATTTAAGATAGCTTCTGACAAGTATCCCATGTCAATTAGATCTTCATAAGAAGGGTCACCGAGTCGTTTTGACATTTTATGTTGTGCATCACGCATCACAGGGGGACAATGAATGTATATTGGAATTTCCCATCCAAATGCTTGATATAACAAATTATATTTTGGTGTTGATGATAAATATTCAGATCCCCGCACTACGTGGGTAATGCCCATTAGATGGTCATCGATAACATTTGCAAAATTATAAGTAGGAAGTCCATCTGATTTAATAAGAATATTATCATCTAATTCCTTGTTTTCAACTGTAATTTCTCCAAAGACAACATCGGAAAAGGTAGTGGAACCTTCTTGCGGGATCCGTTGGCGAATGACATATGGGATACCGGCAGCAAGCTTTTCTGCGATTTCCGCTTGAGAAAGGTTTGCACAATGACCGTCATACTTCACAGCGGTTTTTCTATCTCCAGAATGACGCAAGGCGTTTAACCTCTCTTCGTCGCAGAAACAGCGGTATGCACCACCTTTTTGAATTAAAAGGTCAGCATATTTTTGATAGATTTCTCGTCGTTCCGTCTGGATATAGGGCCCGACTGGGCCGCCAATATCTGGGCCTTCATCATGAAATAGTTTGCAATCTGCCATTGTTTTGTAAATAACATCCACAGCATCTTCTACCAGACGGCCCTGATCGGTATCTTCGATGCGCAAAATAAAGCGTCCATTAGCATGCCTGGCAATAAGCCATGTGTAGAGAGCTGTTCTCAGATTTCCTACATGCATATACCCGGTGGGGCTGGGAGCAAATCGTGTACGCACACCATCTTTTGGAATACGTGCTTCCATCTCCGCAAAATAATCCATAATAGCCTCCTACTGCCGAAATACTTCAAAACTAAGATATTTTTACATTTTAGAACGACACGAAAACTTTGTCAAGGGTTGCCAGATGTATAGAGTTGTGGTACAATTGAGCGATTAAAGGTTCCTATTTTCAATTATTAAAAAGGAGGAGGCGGCTTTATGGAATTGCAGATTTCAAATCGTATGTCAGATTTGCAACCATCAGCCATCCGTGAAATATTAAAAGTCACAGGTAACCCAAATATGATTTCCTTTGCAGCAGGGAATCCTGCTTCTGAGACATTCCCTGTTCGAGAACTTCACAATCTCTCTGATGAAATTTTTAAAACATGTGGAGCAGAAGCATTGCAATATGGTGTAACAGAAGGATTTGTGCCATTACGCGAAAAAACTCAAAATCGTCTTTCCCAAAAGTATGGAATTATGCAGCCTTTTGATGATATCATGATTTTATCGGGGGGACAGCAGGGGATTGATTTGGTTTCTAAATGCCTGCTTAACGAAGGAGATGTAGTGCTATGCGAGGCCTATAGCTTTGTTGGCGCACTAAATACATTCCGGTCATATGGCGCTCATCTCATTGGAATTCCACTAGAGAAAGATGGCATGGATTTGAATGTTCTGGAGAAGACCCTTCAAAATGAAAAAAATGTAAAATTGATTTATACTATTCCTACATTCCAGAATCCAATGGGAATTACAATGTCAGCAACAAGGAGGAAACAACTCTACGAGTTAGCAGTTCGATATAATGTAATGATTGTAGAAGATTCCCCTTATTTTGAACTGCGTTATTCCGGAGCATATGTTCCAGCGATTAAAACATTGGATCAAACAGGTCATGTCATTTATGTAGGTTCCTACTCTAAAGTGATTTCTCCAGGACTTCGTGTTGGTTTTTTGTGCGCCCAAGCAGACCTGGTTTCTAAGTTAGTGGTAGCCAAACAGTGTTCTGATGTACACAATCCAATGCTCACACAAATGTTAGTGGCTCATTATTTAGAACGGTATGATCTAGATGAACACATTGCATTATGCTGTAAGATTTACCGCGAAAAGAGAGATTACATGATTCAAAAAATGGAATCGGAATTTCCCAATGAAGTATCCTTCACTCACCCAGAAGGAGGACTTTTTCTTTGGTGCAAGCTGCCTGATGGCATTTCGGGTATGGATTTTTGTAAACGAGCGACTGAAGCGGGTGTTGCATGCGTTCCAGGAGGAACATTTGATCCAAATAGTGACCCATCCTGCCCTTGTTTCCGCATTAATTTTTCCCTTCCAACATTGGAACAGATTGATCGCGGTGTGGCTATTTTGGCAAAATGCATGAAAGAGATGATCTCGAGTTTATAAGATTGATAAGGCGGAGAGGAAATAAGATGGAAGAGAAAAAACCAATTATTTTTAGTGGAATCCAACCAAGCGGTAAAATCACACTTGGAAATTATCTAGGCGCTTTGAAAAACTGGCCAATGATGCAAGACAATTATGATTGTATTTACTGTGTTGTAGACGAACACGCTATTACCGTCCGGCAAGATCCGGCTGCTTTACGGAAACAAACGCTGGAACTTTTTGCTCAACTTTTAGCATGTGGCCTTGACCCAGAGAAGAGTACGCTATTCATTCAAAGTCATGTACCTCAACATGCAGAGCTTGCATGGATATTAAATTGTTACACCATGTTTGGAGAATTATCTCGTATGACACAGTTCAAAGACAAAGCAGAGCGTCATAAAGAAAATATCAATGCAGGGCTATTTACTTATCCTTCTTTGATGGCAGCTGACATTCTTCTTTATGGAGCTAATCTAGTGCCTGTAGGAGAGGACCAAAAGCAGCATGTTGAATTGACCCGCAACATAGCAATTCGTTTTAATGGTATTTATGGCGATGTATTTACAGTTCCAGATGCATATATTCCTAAAGTTGGTGCACGAGTAATGAGCTTGACAGATCCTTCAAAAAAGATGAGCAAATCGAGCGAAAATGAAAATTCTTATATTTTAGTGATGGATCGTCCAGAAGATATTATGCGTAAATGCAAAAAAGCAGTGACAGACAGTGATGCAAGGGTAATCTGTTCTCCAGATAAGCCAGGTGTAACTAATCTGATTACTATTTATGCTGCCGCAACAGGAAAAACTCCGGAAGACGTAGAAAAAGAATTTGCCGGAAAGGGATATGGTGAATTTAAGCCAGCAGTGGGAGAAGCCGTTGTTGAACTCTTGCGTCCTATTCGAGAAAAAACATTAGAATACCTTAAGGACAAGGGGACATTGGAAACGCTCTATCGAAGAGGGGCAGAAAAAGCTTCTCAACGGGCAGCACGTATGTTGGCAAAGGTACAGAAAAAAGTTGGTTTTGTCAATCGATAAAGATGCCAACAAAATTCAATCAATTAAGGGGATTTACTCCATGACAGAAGAGCTTCGGCTAATATGTGTTGCTGCAACTGCTCTGGTTGTAGCGATGGTGGTTTCATTTGTATCTACACCTGTAGTAAAAACTTTTGCTCAAAAAGTAGGGGCCATTGATGTACCAAAAGACAATCGCAGAATGCACACAGTACCTATTCCGCGCTTGGGTGGTCTTGCCATTTTTTTAGGATTTTTATTGGCCGTTTTGATGTTTGTAAAAATGACACCACAATTCAAAGGGATGCTATTTGGGGCTATCATTATCGTTATCCTTGGCGTTATTGACGATATCATGCCTTTACCTGCACTACTTAAATTTGTTGTTCAAATTATCGCTTCCTTAGTAGCCGTATGGGGCGGCAATATCATTACCGTTATTTCCAATCCAAATATTTTTAGTGTGCGACCCTATATCGAACTTGGTTTTCTTTCTATCCCAATCACCGTTCTATGGATTGTGGCCATTACCAACTCTGTTAATTTAATCGACGGATTAGATGGCCTTGCTGTTGGCGTATCAACCATTAGTTCCTTAACCATTTTGGTCATTGCACTTGTTGTCAGTGAAGGGGAAACAGCATTGCTTATGGCGGCATTGGCAGGTGGATGTATTGGTTTTATGCCATATAATATGAACCCGGCAAAAATTTTTATGGGCGATACAGGAGCCACTTTTCTTGGATTTGTCTTGGCCGTTGTATCGATTCAAGGATTGTTTAAATTTTATGCTATTATTTCTTTTGCAGTTCCATTTTTAATCTTGGGATTGCCTATTTTTGACACAGCATTTGCTTTTTTACGTCGCTTGGCGAAAGGGCAAAGCCCGATGTCACCTGACCGTAGTCATGTCCATCACCGCCTGATTGACATGGGTTTTAACCAGAAACAAACAGTAGCCATTCTATATGTTATTAGCGCAATTTTAGGTCTCTCTGCAGTCGTTTTAACAACCAGTGGTGCTGGAAAAGCGATTTTATTCTTTTTGGCATTATGTATTGTTGCTTCTATTAGTGCAAGATTTATATTTGGACATACCAATGGAAAAGGAAAGAAAAAGGCTCAAAAACATTTTGATTCTGATCCAAAAAACCATTCGGATTTGGATACAAGCAATACGGAGGAATAACAGTGGATAAGAAGCGGATTATGACTGTATTTGGAACTAGACCAGAAGCAATTAAAATGGCTCCACTGGTTGGCGCACTGATGAAACATCCGGCTTTGGAATCTATCTGTTGTGTTACTGCACAGCATCGTGAAATGTTAGACAGTGTGCTTCAGCTGTTTCAGATTCATCCTCAATATGATTTGAATATTATGGCACAGAAGCAAAGCCTATCCCAAATTACAAGTCGATGTTTGATTGGGATGGATCACGTTCTGGAAGAAGCAAAACCGGATCTTGTCTTAGTACACGGAGATACCTCCACTACATTCGCAGGTGCTTTATCTGCTTTTTATCATCGAATCCCTATAGGGCATGTCGAAGCCGGTCTGCGCACCTATGATAAATACTCTCCTTTTCCAGAAGAGATGAATCGAACAATGGTAGGTGCATTGGCAGATCTACACTTTTGCCCTACAGCAGCAAATCGGGACAATTTGTTAAGAGAGAAAGTGCAAGGAGAGTGCTTTGTGACGGGAAATACAGTGATTGATGCGTTAAAAACAACGGTTGTTCCAGAATATCACTTTACCGATGAGCGACTCAATCAGTTAGATTTCGAAAAAGACAAAGTCATTTTAGTAACCTGTCACAGGCGTGAAAACTATGGAAAACCTATGCAGCAGATCATGTTGGCACTACGCGAAATCGCAGAGCGTTTTGAAAATGTCCAATTGGTGTATCCCGTCCATTTAAGCCCGGTTGTACAAGAAACAGCAAATCAATATTTGAATAATGTGCCACGGGTTCATCTAATTGATCCGTTGCCAGCAGACGCAATGCATAATTTAATGGCCCGATGCTATTTTGTTATGACAGACTCTGGCGGTTTGCAAGAAGAAGCGCCAGCGCTTGGGAAACCTGTCCTGGTTTTACGTCGAGAAACAGAGCGTCCAGAAGCTATTGCAGCTGGTACAGTTCGATTAGCTGGTGTACAACAAGAGACTATTGTATCCTTAGCCCAGCAACTTTTGTCTTCTGAAACTGAGTATGAACAGATGGCAAAAGCAGTGAATCCATATGGAGATGGCTATGCATGCAATCGAATTGTAGATGGTATTTTATGGTATTTTGGACTGCGCAATGAAAAGCCTTCAGACTTCATGCCGTAAGTAAAATATTAGGTATCAGCGCATGATAAAAGGTGGGTGGTTTTTTGGATGAACGTAAGAGGACATTGTTTGCAGGAATGATTGCCATATTAATTATATTTGCCCTCTTTAGCGGATTTTGGAAGGCAATATCCTCTGACAGTGGTACCGTTCCTGTGCTATGGCCTTCTCCCACTCTGGAAACTCCGGGAACCAAACCGTCTAATATAATACTTGTAAATGGGTATCAGCAAGTTCAGTTAACAACAAAAACAGTACAAGCTGTCATTGAAACTTTGAAAAGGCCAGAACAATATTCGCAAAATATTCTTTTAACAGTATATTGGGGTCAAGAGGAAAAGGGAACGGTTTCTGTTGTTTCTTCTACAATGAATGGGTATGCAGCTGCTAAGATTACGCAAATGGGCCAAGTGCAATATAACATTTGGGGTAAAGGTACATTATACCGATGGTATGAAGGAGATCAGAATTGGTATCAGGGAGAACTTTCTTTTATGAACAATGATCTTTTACAACGTATACCAACATATGAAACGGTATTATCATTAAACTCTGACCAAATTCTCTCAGCTGGATATGTGACTCTGGATCAAAAGACCTGTATTTATGTAGAATCTTCTGAATCATCATCAAATTCACAAACTTGTTATTGGATTGATGCCATGCTAGGTTTGTTAGTGCGGGCAGAATCATATATCGATGATCAAATGATTTGGTGTGTAGAGATATCAGATATAACCACTTCTGATATAGATAAATCTGTATTCTGCTTACCGAATGGGACCGATGTTCGCAACGTATCTTCATAGCCCCATAAGTAATAAAAGCCCCAAAGTAATCACGATTTCTAAATTATCTCCTTCCAAAAACAGAAAGAGCAAAATGAGAACTAATAGGATATCTCCTGTATCTAGTGAGTTTAAATTCCATTGCTTCAATAAGGAACTGAGAATGTTACCTTGATGATCACCAGTTCCAAACAGAGATGATAGTCCTTTCAACAAAGATCGTTCCCCTGATGCGTGACTTGTGCTGGAACATGCGCCATTTTTGGCATTGGTTGCTGAGGTGGCTGTTTGATGAGATGATGGAGATGATGAGAAAGATGAGGTAGAAAAGGGAGGAGATGGAGAATCCTCAACGATAACACGTTCATATGTATTTCCTTTTGGGATATATCGGTTATACAGTATCATCTCCTCCTTTCAAAACATCAAGGGCAATGCGGATAACACGAGACATCTTTGCAATCTGCATTGCTTTTTGGATTTTTTCTGCTCGTTCTTTTTTTAAAAACGGGCGTAAAGCGTTTAATAATGCAACTTTTTGATCATTCGGCTCATTCCATGCAGACGCAACACGGAGCAAAATTGTCGTTATTTTCGGATCAATTCCTCCATCATCTCCTGACCCATTTCCTAAAAGAGAACTTAAATTTGGTATGGACGGTGATGGTTGAACAGATTCAGTCGGGTCAGGTTCTGGCTCAGAAGAGGGGGCGGGTTGGTTATTTCCCACCCCCAAAGATCGTGCAATGGACATGATTTGCTCCATTGTATCCGGTGAGGAAAGCACTTGATTTATTTTATCTTCAAAATCACTCATATGCGCCTCCCGGTAAGACAATTGATTTATTTTGGCAATTGAGATGACAATTTAGAAAGCAGTTCCATACTCTCTTTATTGTTTTTGATTTGCTCAATCAATTGATTCAATGCTTTTGGATCTCCTTTTGCAGCGGACTGTGCTGCATTCTGTAATGTAGCGCTGTTGCTTTGTTGCTGTAACAAGGCAGCCAGTTTTTTTCCTTCTGGTGAATGGATTAGAGACAGTAGAGCAGTCTTGTTTTTCATCCACTTTGCAGCTTGGGGAGAATGTAAAAGATCATCCATTTCTTTAGGTGATTGGCCCATAAAAATCCCTCCTCTTTCTGCTAGTATATTCACGAATAAGAAAAAGGTGATTATGGTTTGAAAATTCTAGTAGCATCTGATTCACATGGACTTGCACTGCATTTAATTGACGCTATTCGAAAAGAAAACCCTGAAAAATTATTTTTTTTAGGGGATGGTATCCGTGATCTTCTCCAAGTGCGTATTTATTTCCCCCATTTGCTCATTGAACAGGTGAGGGGCAATTGTGATCATTGGTCTGATGGAACAGAAGAACGTCTGCTTCAAATAGAAGGACATTCTATTTTAATGCTGCATGGACACACAAGGGGAGTGAAACGTGGCATCAATAAACTACGTGTTTTGGCACAGAAATTGGATGCAAAAGTTGTATTATATGGGCATACACACCGTCCCACTTACATAGAAGAAAACGGTGTTTCTTTTTTGAATCCAGGTAGCATAGGTGGGTTTGGTTATGCATCATACGGCATTTTAGAGATAACAGAATCCATACACTGTCAATTAGTTACATTATGACAGAATGAAAAAGAAAAGGGGTCATAATCGATGGAAAAAATTAGAATGACAACTCCAATTGTTGAAATGGACGGGGATGAAATGACTCGTATTTTATGGCAAGAAGTAAAGGAACAATTGATTTTGCCATATGTAGAACTTCAAACAGAGTATTATGATTTGGGTCTTCTAGAACGAGAAAAAACAAAAGATCAAGTTACCAAAGATGCTGCTCACGCTATTCAGAAATATGGCGTTGGTGTAAAATGTGCAACCATTACACCCAATGCTCAAAGAATGCAAGAGTACAAACTTACACAGATGTGGAAAAGTCCCAATGGCACCATTCGAGCTATCTTAGATGGAACGGTATTTCGTACACCTATTTTGGTTGACTGCATTCAACCAGTTGTTCGAAATTGGAAACATCCTATTACCATTGCCAGACACGCCTTTGGTGATGTATATCGAGGCACAGAACTGCGTGTGCAAGAACATGGGACAGCAGAATTGCTTTTTACCAACGAAAAGGGAATAGAAACTCGCCAGACCATCCATACATTTTCAGATGGAGGAGGTGTATTGCAGGCGCAATTCAATAAAGACAGTTCCATTTCTTCTTTTGCAAGATCCTGTTTTCAATTTGCCCTTGATCGGAAAGAAGATTTGTGGTTTTCCACTAAAGATACTATTTCTAAAATATATGATCATACCTTCAAAGATATTTTCGCTTCTATTTTTGAAAAAGAGTATCGCGATGCTTTTGAAAAAGCAGGTATCACCTATTTTTACACCTTAATCGATGATGCAGTTGCGCGTGTGATCCGTTCTGAAGGTGGGTTCATTTGGGCATGTAAAAATTATGATGGCGATGTTATGAGTGATATGGTATCTACAGCCTTTGGCAGCCTTGCTATGATGACCAGTGTATTGGTTAGTCCTGATGGGAAATATGAGTTTGAGGCTGCACATGGAACGGTAACCCGTCATTATCACCGTTACTTAAAAGGCGAATCTGTATCTACAAATCCTATTGCCACCTTATTTGCATGGACTGGAGCATTGGCCAAGCGAGGAGAGTTGGACGGGAATGAAAATTTAATTCAATTTGCCCAAAAAGTGGAACAGGCTTCTCTACAGACCATAGAATCAGGAATCATGACAAAAGATTTGGCAGGAATTTGTACTGGAATTGAACCTACAGTTGTTACAAGTGATGAATTTCTCTCTGCTGTACGGAAGAGAATCGATGAATGAATATTATATTGGCGTAGATTTAGGTGGGACCAATATAGTTGCCGCTGTAATCGACGAGAACCAGAATATTTGTTCAAAGATGGCATGTAAAACCAATGTGGTATCTGGCCCAAAACAAATAGTTGATGATATTTGTACACTCATTTCCTGCGTCGTACAAAAAGCTTCTTGCACCTTTGCGGAAATTGGTTGGATTGGAATCGGAACACCCGGGATTGCCAATCCTAATACGGGAGTGGTAGACTTTGCAGGTGGTAACTTACCCTTTGACCATTTTCCTTTGGGAAAAGCAGTGGAGAAACGGATTCTACTTCCTACATGGATTTGCAACGATGCAAATGCAGCAGCATTGGGGGAATGGATATGTGGTCAGCATCAAAGCTGTTCTTCACTTGCATTGGTTACATTGGGTACCGGAATTGGATGCGGCCTTATTTTGCAGCATACACTTTATTCTGGAATTAATTTTGCTGCTGGAGAGTTAGGCCATATGGTAATAAAGCCGGATGGAATTCCATGTCACTGCGGTCGCAATGGCTGTTTTGAGATGTATGCTTCTGCATCTGGGCTCATTCGAATGACAAAATCCTATATGAAAGAGAATCCGGAAAGCTTTTTATGGACGTTATGTCGTGGAAATTTGGATCTTGTGACCGGAAAAACAGCATTTGATGGGTTTCGTGCTGGAGATGCTACATCTTCCTTCATCGTTAAAGAGTATATTATGTGGCTTGCTTTAGGACTAACAAATCTCATCAATCTTTTGCAACCAGATGTTATTTGCATTGGAGGTGGTATTTCTAACGAAGGGGAAGTATTGCTTCAACTTGTAAAAGAAGAGATTGGAAAGCAAGAGTATGCTCGCAACTGCCTTCATCGAACTCAGCTGAAGATCGCGTCGCTCAAAAACGATGCTGGCCTTATTGGGGCTGCTCTATTTCCTCGTTTTGTAGAATAAAGATCAATCCAAAAAGTCAGAGAGGTGCAGAATGATACTTCTGCACCTCTTTTAACATTTTATATATGATGCAAAATGAAGAACAAAATATTATGTTGTTTCATAAAGAAATATTTCACTGTTTTCATACTCCATAATAATAGGATCTGAGTATTTGGTTCTACCAAAAACATCGGTTACCTCATATTGATATAGGTAGTCACCGTTTTGAAGCTCATTTTCTTGCAATTTCACTTCACCGTTTACCGTAAAACTTCCCATGTGATATGTGGTTACCTCGCCTGTTTCTGCATCGATCGTTTGAAAAAGAGGAGAGACTTTGTCTCCATCTTTCAATTGTGTTATCTCTCTGGCACTCATGCCGGTTTCTTCATCCAAGCCATCCCAAACACCATAAATTTCAAAGTGTCCATTTTGATCATCGTCCCATAGATATGCAGCGCGTAAATTTGTCTGACGACCGTTGAGTTCAATTGGGATAGAATATAGATTATATCCGTCCTCTTCGGCGATTAAATTAGGAGCACAATATAATCCATTCAACGTTGGCCAAACACCACGGAAATTGTCAATAAAAATCCCACTTTCCCAATTTGCATCAATATCGTTATCCAATCCGAGCAACACATATTCTCCGGATTCATAATCCATATAATACAAACGAAATAAAACAGACTGAACAGCTTCAATATCAGATGTAATCTGGAGTAAATAATATCCATCTTCTGTGATAGAGGTAGAAAACTCTACGGAATAGTCTGATGCCTGAACACTTCCTACACTTGAAATATCAAAAACACTTTCTGGTGGTGCATCCCAACCTGTAACAACAGATTCTAAAAAGCGAAGATACTGCCTACTAGGAGAAATCTTTGCATACTGATCACAGCTTTCCACATCAACAGCAAGAGGAAAGAAAATAGATAAACCATGGGAAGCAGAACGACTACTGCCATTGACTTGATATTTTACAGCATTTTGCAATGCTGCTAAAACACAGTCTGAGGTAGATGGAAGTACGTTTTTTGTTTTATTGACTAAATCCCCAAGGTCTACCATATTTGTGTATCCTTCTGCATCGGTGTTTCCGCCATAGTTTTCTGCCTTCAGCGCTCCTTGTTTTAACTGCTGAAATGATGTAATTTCTTCCGTTGCGCTTGTCATTTCTTTAGCCATATCATCAAAGGCATCGATTAAAGTTGGGATCTGTGACAGATCAATCAAAGAGAGAGTAGCCATTTCTTGTGTTTCATTTTTGATGCATTTCGCATAGTAACTGTCGCAAATCATTTTTCCGATTGCTTCACCTGATTCATCTGGATGATCTGCAATGTATTGTGGCCAAGCAGAATAGTCCCAACCGCCTCCTGGCTCGTATTCTTCTGAAGCAACCATATATTTTCCATAAGGAGCGATTGATGCAGCATTCTCCAGTGTTGCCATCAAACAAGTATCAAATCCGATAATATCAAATGAAACACCTGCCATGGATAGGCCTTCTGCCAGTTCATCCAATGTCAAACTGTCAGAGTTAAATATTTCGTCAAATGCAATTCCTGCAACACTTCCACCGCCGTGATTCCAAAATACGATCATATAGCGATCTGCTGGGTACATCTGAACCCCCCAAGATAAAAATTCCCCTAGTGTAGATGATGCTCCCATGCTTGCAAGTGGCTGCTCATCCACTAATACCAAGCTATTATCTTTTATAATATAACGTTGCAATGATTCAGATGAAATGATATCATTCTTCCACTGAGCAGTCCCTCCAGTTTGAATGACGAATTGCAAGGTATTTCCAGGATTCAGTTGACATAATTCGGATAGGTTGTTGGTGGCAGCGCCGTGTTCACTTTCTAAATCTGTTCCGCAAAGATAAAAAAATACAGTCCAAGTTTTTGTTGCCTTATTTATTTCCGATGTAGGTGGATTCATTTCTTGTTTTACACAACCTGATACAAGAGAACATAGAAGGACGCACGAAAAGAAAAGTGCTTTCATTTGTCTGATCATGGCATACAACAACTCCTCATTTTTTAACACACAATGTTTATTGTTGAAAGAAGGGGAAAAGGGAAAAGTATTATGAGATATGAATGCATAAAAATTGGTTTAAATCCCAGAAATGTTTTTCAATAGCTATTGCATTTTTGCAAGTTGGCGCTTATAATATTGTAAATTGTGCATATGAGAAATGAAAGTGATCCTTTCATTTTTTCATTCAGATTCCCACTAGATCTTTCTACGCCTAGTGGATATTGTTTAGATTTCGTGCCGAAGCGTAGCGGCAGAATGGAGTATGTAGTGTGAAAGAATTATCATCTCGCGCAATGGCCGTACGGGCGTCAACTACAATTGCAATAGATTCAATGTATAAAAAAATGAAGGCAGATGGAATTGATGTCATTGGATTTGGAGCAGGAGAACCCGATTTTAACACACCTGATTTTGTGAAAGAAGCTGGTATTCGTGCTATCGAAGCAAATATGACCCGTTACACTCCAGCAGCGGGCTTGGAATCATTGAGAAAAGCTGTTTGTATGCGTTTGCAAGAAGACTGTGGCGTCACCTATAAGCCGAATGAAATTGTTGCTGCAAGTGGAGCAAAACACAATGTATATATTGCACTTAACGCGATTTTAAATCCGGGTGATGAGGTTATTTTACCTGCTCCGTTCTGGGTTAGTTATTATGAAATGATTTTAATGGCTGGAGGCATTCCTGTCATTGTCTCTGCCAAAGAAGAAGACAATTTTAAGATGCCGTATTCTGCTTTAGAAGCTGCCATTACCCCGAAAACAAAAGCTATTATTATTAATAATCCTTCAAACCCAACAGGAATGTTGTATACGAAAGATGAGCTGTTAGAGGTTGCAAAACTTTGTATGCAATATGATTTATATGTGATTGCAGACGAGATATATTATCAACTTGTATATGATGGAATGGAATTCGTCAGTTTTGCTTCCTTGGGAGAGGAAATCAAAGAACATACGATTCTCATCAATGGTGTATCCAAATCATATGCAATGACAGGTTGGCGTGTTGGGTATGCAGCCGCTAATGCTACTATTGCAAAAGTAATGTCCAATTATCTCAGCCACTCCACTTCAGCGCCCAGTACTATTTCACAGGTTGCGGCAACTGAAGCATTGACAGGTCCACAAGATGGAATTGAAATTATGCGAAAAGAGTTTGAGACGCGGCGGAACTATATGGTGAACCGCATGAATCAAATTCCAGGTGTTAGCTGTAAAATGCCACACGGTGCTTTTTACGTTATGATGAACCTCGAGGAACTAATTGGACGTACTATTGGCGGTATTAAGATCACAGATGCAGATACGTTTGCGTCTGCCTTTTTAGAAAAAGGTTTGGTAGCAACAGTACCATGCACCGGTTTTGGTGCTCCCAACCATATTCGTTGGTCTTATGCAACATCAATGGATAATATCAAAGAAGGCATGGATCGACTGGAACAATTTTTATCCAAATAGCAGAAAAGGGGCATGGCCATTTAAAACGGCTGTGCCTCTTTTTTGTTCTATTGTGAAACAAAAGGGAAGTGGGGTTCATACTATAGAAAAAGGAAGGAGAAATTTAAAATGTCTCAAAATAAACAGGTTCCTTTTTCTATCGTACCATATCAACGTGAAGTAGCTATTGCATATGCGCACCGCTGGGCATACGGACATAATCCTATCTATTATAATTATGATACCATTGGAGGAGATTGCACCAATTTTGCTTCTCAATGCCTTTATGCTGGGTCCGGTGTGATGAATTATACTCCTACATTTGGATGGTATTATTGGAATGCCAATCAAAAAGCACCGGCTTGGACAGGAGTATCCTACTTTTTTCGGTTTATTACTCGTGGTACCATTAGTCCTGGACCATTTGGAAGGGAAGTGGATATCAACGAAATACAACCAGGGGATTTTGTCCAACTGAGTTTTGATGGTTCTTCGTTTTCCCATACCCCTGTTATCGTTGCAACAGGAGAGAAGGCCAATTTCCAAAATATTTTGGTGGCAGCTCATTCCAACGATGCGGATAACATTCCACTTAGCCAATATTCTTTCCACACACTTCGTTTTTTGCACATTGAGGGGGTACGTGTTCCCCAATAAAGATACTAGACATTTTTATCCTCATCGCTAGTAAAAGATGTCCGTCTCAATTGAGACAAAGGATTTGCTCTCACAGCCCGGCGTAGCCGCTCATCTTCTACATGGGTATAAATTTGTGTGGTATTCAAATGGTCGTGCCCCAGTATCTCCTGCAACGTCCTTACATCCACACCATTTTGCAACATTAATGTAGCTGCAGTATGACGCAATTTATGAGCAGAATATTGTTTACTATCTAAACCTGCATCTAATAAGTGTTTTTTTACTAATTTATGAACAGCAGCTGTGCTGATCCTTGCCCGTCTTGTTGTAACAAATAGGGCATCTGTAGTATTGGCAGCACCTAATATTTCATTGCGTATAGGCATATATGCTGCAATAGCTTCAGAGCATGCTTCATTCAGATAAAGCATACGCACTTTATTTCCTTTTCCTTGAATACGGAGAGAATCCTCTCGAATATCTGCACAATTAATTCCAACTAACTCAGAAATTCGAATTCCACAATTTAGAAATAAAGTGAGGATGCAGAAGTCACGGATTTGATTTTTTCCTTTCACAGAAGACAATAAAGCAATACTTTCTGCTTCACTTAAATAGCGAGGTAGATTTTTTTTAAGTTTTGGGGAATCCAAATCTTGAACTGGATTTTCAGTTAAAACTTTTGCTTTAGATGTAAGGTATTTATAAAAAGAACGTATGGAAGCAACTTTACGAGCTCTCGCAGCAGCATCGATTCCATATTCAGGAGAAATGCAGTTCTGGTTTTTTACACGATCACGGCTAAGATAACTGAGATATTCATATACGTCAGATAATGTTACAGAACGCACCAGGTCTAAATCCACGTCCATAATGGAAATGCATTTAAGCTTTGTTTCCTTAGGAACCATATTTTTGATCCATTTTATGTAGCGAAAGAACATGCGCAGGTCTAAAAAATACTCATCAATTGTTTTTTTAGAGTGATCTTGTACTGTTTCATGATAAGTGAGAAACTCTCGAATAATAGGAGGAGCTTCTTGACGATAATCAACCATAGGTCTTTTATACCTCCCCTTAAGTCAACAAAATTTTTATTTTGTTGACTTTATTAAATCTAAAATACAAAACGTATTACTCCATTCTCTCTATATACGAATCATGCTTTGAATAAAACTGTTACAAAAAGCGTCAGAATTCTTTTGACCTTTCTTGATACTCTATGATATACTGAATCCCCTTTCAAAAGATAATAATTTAGGAGGAATTACAAATGGGCACAGAAACAATGGATCTTCAAGAGCAAACATACAGGCCTGAACAGACCAAAGTAAAAAAATGGGCTGCATTGGTAGAATCTGATATAGCAAATTTTTTTACAAATTACCAACTGGAGAAAATGAGTTTAGAAGACGGAAATGGGCAAAAAGCAAAACTTTCTCGTTTGAAAGATGGTGGCATTAAAGTGGAATATACGTCCTCTGTTACATTGTAATATTTTATGATATCATACCACGAAATGGAATCGGCTTCAAGAAAAGAAAAAATTTAATAATTTAGATTATCCTCTTCCCTTTTTTAATCATCGCAGGCTGCACACTTTTTGCGTCTGTAAAAAAACTCCTTGACAGCAAACTTTGCGCAGCCTGGATGATTTTTGTTTTTTTATTATCGATATTTATGCTTGATACATACCATTGGCTGCCATATAGTCATAGATTTGTTTTCCGTGTTCTTGTTCTTCTTTTTGAATATGATTCAAGACATTTCGAGCATCAGAATTGGTAAACTCAAAAATACCGGTATTATAGACCCCAGCTACATGCTTTTCCGTAGCTAGTGCATCAGAGCATAAATAGCAATCGTTTTTCTTTGCCTCTTGATTAGAACAGTTGGTATACGTTGGCATTGAATAATCCAAAGGTTTTTGTTGAGACTTATTTCCGCTAGACATGGAAGGAACTGTTCCGCTTATCATTTGGTTAATTGTATCCAGATGTCCTTGTTCTGTTGCAGCAATTTGTGTGAATAAGGTTTTCAGCTGATGATCACAAGCGTTTGCAGCATAACGATTATATTTGTCAACGCAAACTTGTTCTTGGCTTTTTAATTCCTGCAAAAAAGAAGTTTCCTTTTGGTTGAATGTCATATTTTCACCTCACCTTCTAACCTTTTTTAGTGTGTTCTATCTTTCTTGTTTCATTCAGCTTGTGCAGAAAAGATTTTTTGTTTATACAGAAAGATTTTTTTATTTTTATAAAACTTTCCAATACCTATTGACAATTGCTCTTTTATTCGTTATAATATCTAACGTTGCTGCGGCGCCATGGCCAAGTGGTAAGGCAAGGGTCTGCAAAACCCTCATTCCCCAGTTCAAATCTGGGTGGCGCCTCCAAAAATTGCAAGAACAGGTCATCATGATTGATGACCTGTTCTTCTTAATAAATTTTTTTGAAATTCTTATTGGAATTACAACAATAGAACTTGCAATTCTGATTTTCTTATGGTATACTTCGAGATGTAGAGATGCGTTAGAAGATATTCTGAAAACAAATCTCTTTATACAATGATAAAAATATCAGTTCTGATATCCAAAGGAATCATATCCTACGGAAAAAGGCGTGATTATGATGTGATGATAGTGGAGGTAGTAATATCTACCTTTCCTGATTGTCTTGTTTTGCTGCGCCTTTTAGGCGCAGTTTTTATTTTGATGATTTTAATAAATAAGCAGAAAGGAGCTATTAACAATGGAAACGCGAGTTGCCTTGATTGGTGTTGTTGTTGAAAATTATCAATCAGTAGAATTACTCAATTCCATTTTGCATCAATATGGTGAGTATATTATCAGCAGAATGGGTATTCCCTATCAAAAACGTGGTATTTCCATTATTAGTATTGCTGTAGATGCACCAGGCGATGTTATTAGCGCATTGTCTGGTAAGTTAGGAATGTTACCAGGTGTATCTACAAAAACCATTTATTCTAAAATATCAACAGAGCAGGACCGCACATGAAAAATCTCATTGACAAATTAGAACAGTTCAATCATTTAGAACAAGATGAATGGGAAGCATTACTCTCTCATAGAACGCCAGATATCGAAGACTATTTGTTTCAAAAAGCGCGCATGATACAAGAAAGAATATATGGAAATTCAATCTATATTAGAGGATTAATTGAATTTACCAACTACTGTAAAAACGACTGCTATTATTGTGGCATTCGAAAAAGCAACAGTTGCGCCTCTCGATATCGTTTAACAAAAAGTCAAATTTTAGAATGTTGTCATTTTGGGTATAAAATGGGGTTTCGAACTTTTGTTCTCCAGGGAGGAGAAGATGCATATTTTACCGATGAACGAATTTGTGATATCGTTTCGTCGATTAAGAAGAAGTATCCCGACTGTGCCATTACTTTATCCATTGGAGAAAAAGAAAAAGAGAGTTATCTCTCCTATTACCAAGCTGGCGCTGATCGATATTTGCTGCGGCATGAAACAGCAGATGAGACTCACTATCAGCAACTGCACCCTCCTTCTCTTTTTTCCAGGCATCGTAAAGATTGTCTCTGGGCATTGAAGGAAATTGGATATCAAGTTGGTACTGGCTTTATGGTAGGTTCACCTTATCAAACTCCATATCATCTGGCAAAAGATTTTCTTTTTATTGAACAGTTAAAGCCTCAGATGGTTGGAATCGGGCCGTTTATTCCGCATCGAGATACTCCTTTTGCACATGCAATGGGAGGGACAGTAGAGTTAACTCTATTCTGCATTGGATTGCTTCGCTTACTTCTCCCCTACTCACTGATACCCGCCACAACAGCTTTAGGAACGATCGATCCAAAAGGAAGAGAAAAAGGTATTTTAGCTGGCGCTAATGTTATCATGCCAAATTTATCCCCTGCTGAAGTTCGCGGGAAATACCTTCTATATGATAATAAACTCTGTACAGGTGACGAAGCGGCAGAATGCCGATTTAGTTTATCAGAACACATGAAGAAGATAGGATATCAGGTGGTTGTCGATCGTGGAGATTCCAAAGATCCACATTTTAGGTCTATCCCCCGTTGAATCTAGACATGCTAATGTCTATTCATATACTGACGTGGCAGAATCATTCTAACACAAAAGAAAGAAGGAATAAGATAATGTATAATCCAAAATCTCTTCGTGCAGAAGAATTTATCAATCATGAGGAAATCCTTGAAACATTGGAATATGCTGAAAAGAATAAGAACAATGTCGCTCTTATCGATAGTATTTTGGAAAAAGCAAAGCCGAGAAGAACAGAAAATGGGACTTTTTGCTCTGGCTTAAATCATCGGGAAGCATCTGTATTACTGGCATGTGATATTCCAGAAAAAGTGCAACAAATGTATGATTTGGCAGAAGAAATCAAACAGGCATTTTATGGCAATCGAATTGTTATGTTTGCACCACTTTATCTTTCTAATTACTGTATTAATGGCTGTGTTTATTGTCCCTATCACAAAAAAAATACTCACATAGCCCGCAAGAAATTAACACAGGAAGAAGTTGCGCGTGAAGTGATAGCTCTTCAAGATATGGGACACAAACGGCTCGCTATTGAAGCAGGAGAAGATCCTGTGAATAACCCAATTGAATATATTTTGGAATGTATCAAAACCATCTACTCCATCAAACACAAGAATGGTGCCATTCGCCGTGTGAATGTCAATATTGCGGCAACAACAGTGGAAAATTATCGCAAATTAAAAGAAGCTGGAATAGGAACTTATATTTTATTCCAAGAAACATATCACAAAGAGAGTTATTTAAAACTTCATCCTACAGGACCAAAACATGATTATAATTATCATACAGAAGCAATGGATCGTGCAATGGAAGGCGGAATTGATGATGTAGGACTTGGTGTTCTTTTTGGATTGGAGTTGTATAAGTATGAATTTGCCGGACTTTTGATGCATGCTGAGCATCTGGAGGCAGTTCATGGTGTTGGACCTCATACTATTAGTGTACCAAGAGTCAAACATGCAGATGATATTGATCCGGATGCATTTGATAATGGAATCAGTGATGAAACGTTTGCCAAGTTATGTGCTTTGATTCGTATTGCAGTTCCATATACAGGAATGATTATTTCAACCAGAGAAAGTCAAGCTGTTCGAGAAAAAGTGATTCGCCTTGGCGTATCTCAAATCAGCGGAGCATCCCGTACATCTGTGGGTGGATATACCGATGAGGAACGTCCTCATGATACGGAGCAATTTGATGTTTCCGACCAAAGAACATTAGATGAAGTAGTGCATTGGCTCATGGATATGGGGTATATTCCAAGCTTCTGTACTGCATGTTATCGAGAGGGGCGGACTGGGGATAGATTTATGAGCCTATGTAAAAGTGGGCAAATTCAAAACTGTTGTCATCCTAATGCATTGATGACTCTACAGGAATTCTTAATGGACTATGCATCTCCTGAGACAAAGCAAATTGGAGAGGCACTGATTGCAAAAGAGCTAAACCATATTCCAAATCCAAAAGTGAAAGAAATTGCAGCACATCATTTAAATGAAATAAAAAATGGAAAACGGGACTTCCGTTTTTAACGAAAGGATGTATATAATATGGGATTAAATAGCACACCTTCCGCCGATCGCATTCATATCGGTATATTTGGTAAGAGAAATGCAGGAAAATCCAGCGTAATCAATGCAGTGACAGGACAAAATTTAGCCATTGTATCAGAACATAAAGGAACAACAACAGATCCAGTATCAAAAGCAATGGAGTTGCTCCCACTGGGACCGGTTGTTATGATCGATACGCCGGGACTTGATGACGAAGGTGATCTAGGTGCACTCCGTATTCAAAAAGCGCGTCAAGTTTTAAACAAAACTGATATTGCTGTACTAGTTGTGGATGCTTCTACGGGCATGACAAAAGAAGATCATGAAATCATAGCAATGTTTAAAGAAAAAAATCTGCCATATGTTATTGTTATGAATAAGTCTGATTTGGCACCTCAGACATCAAAAGAGACAGATGAAAATGTCATCTGGGTGAGCACTGTTACTGGCGAAAATATATATGAACTGAAAGAATTGATTGCAAAGCAGGTCCCAAAAGGAGACACAGATAAAAGAATCATTGCAGATCTGCTTGCTCCATCTGACTTTGTTGTACTTGTTGTTCCTATTGACTCTGCTGCACCAAAAGGACGTCTTATTTTGCCTCAGCAGCAAACAATACGTGATATCTTAGAAGCCAATGCTACATCCATTGTGGTGAAAGAAAATGGATTGAAAGAAACGCTATCCTCTTTAGGGAAAAAACCTAAACTTGTAGTAACAGATAGTCAAGCTTTTGATTCTGTTTCCAAGGATACACCAGATGACATATTGCTTACCTCCTTTTCTATATTATTTGCTAGATATAAGGGTAATCTTTCAGAAGCAGTGAAAGGTGCAAAGGCCATCGACTCTTTACAAGATGGCGACACTATTTTAATTTCAGAAGGATGTACCCATCATAGACAATGTGATGATATTGGAACAGTAAAGCTTCCACGTTGGATCAAAGAGCATACAGGAAAAGAGATTAACTTTGTTTTTAGCAGTGGGACAGAATTCCCTGGTGATCTATCACCTTATCGCATGATTGTCCATTGTGGTGGATGTATGCTCAATGAACGCGAAATGAAATACCGTATTCAATGTGCCATTGACCAGCAAATCCCCATCACAAATTACGGTATTTTAATTGCATATATGCAAGGCATATTGCAGCGGAGTGTTCGTCCATTTCCGGACATCTCAAGTATTTTAGAAAAAAAATAAAAAATAAAGGGCTGCAACTGCAGCCCTTTATTTTTTTATTTTTTTGGTTCAAATTTGCATTCTTCCATTGGCTTGCAAACATATTCACCCTCTGGTTTCTTCTCATTTTCTTTTTGAGAAGTGCTATCATTTGGTTTTATTCCTGAGATAACACATTCGCCCATCGGTGTACAAACGACGTCATCTTTTTTGGGTGCACCACCAACGGCACATTCGCCCATTGGTGTACAAACGACGTCATCTTTTTTGGGTTCTCCACCAACGACACATTCGCCCATTGGTGTACAAGTAACATCGTCTTTTTTAGGTGCACCACCAACAACACACTCGCCCATCGGTGTACAAACCACATCTCCTGCCACTGGTGCTTGTTGCTGCGCCACTTTTTTTTCTGCTCCTG
>CAWVKD010000008.1:0-10646 GCA_963929765.1 Clostridia bacterium
AAATGTTCGCTCTGACAGCTTGATAGAATGTCCACACCCACTTCCCGCAATGCTTTGGGGGGTGCGAACAATACGCCCTGAGATCCCAGCACGCTCCAAAATACGTTTCGCCCGCTGGGCATAGGTCAGCGAACGGAAATTGATGAGATAATATATCATAAATACCAGTACTCCTCTCCTACCTCAATACCGGGTCCAAAACAGCAACCGATGATTCCGGTCAACGGTCCCGGAAAAGCATACCAATAAAAACATACCAATATAGTGTATGATGCCTTTGTTCCTCTGGCGCTTCTCCCCCAGCACTTGATATTTGCAGGATAGATGAAATTGCCCTTGCATTTCTGGCGGTTTAAAGCTATGATAGGAAGGATAAAATGGCAAAGGGAGGCTGTTTCATGTCGAAAGACATTCTTTCTGTAATCTCTGCAAATATAGGATCCTTCTCCAAAGGCCAGAAACGAATTGCTTCATACATTTTAAATTCTTATGATAAGGCAGCTTTTATTACAGCCAATCAATTGGGACAAGCTGTAGGGGTTAGCGAATCTACCGTGGTCCGTTTTGCTGCTGAATTGGGATATGACGGTTATCCCGGTATGCAGCGCGCTTTGCAGGAGATGGTACGTAACAAGCTTACCAGTGTGCAACGTATTGAAATTGGGAATGACCGGCTTGGAAACCATGATATCTTATCCCAAGTGATTCATTCCGATATTGACAAATTGCGCATGACACTGGATGGATTGGATCGCACTAGCTTTGAAGGCGCTGTAGATTCCATTGCAAAGGCAAAGCACATCTATATTCTGGGTGTACGTTCTTCTTCTGCCATTGCCAGCTTCTTGGGTTTTTATTTCAACTTAATCTTTGAGTCTGTCACACTGATTCATACAAACTCTGTCAGCGAAGTGTTCGAACAACTGTTTCGGATCGGCCCTGACGATGTTTTTATTGGTATCAGCTTTCCACGGTATTCCAGCCGAACGGCAAGAGCCATGCGCTTTGCTCACGACCGTAACGCAACAACCATTGCCATTACGGACAGCAATAGTTCTCCCCTTGCCACTTGGGCCACATACAGTCTTTTGGCAAAAAGCGATATGGTTTCTTTTCTGGACTCTCTGGTAGCACCGTTGAGCCTTGTCAATGCCCTCTTGGTTGCAACTGCCCGTAAACGAATTGATAAAATTTCCAGTGCCTTTGAAACACTGGAACAGATTTGGGAAGAATACGAGGTTTATGAAAAAAGTGAAACAGACCCCACATGATTATGATATTGTCGTCATAGGCGGTGGCGCCGCCGGAATGATGGCTGCTCTCTCTGCTGCGGAACAAGGGGCGCATGTCCTTCTTCTGGAGCGTAATCCTACTTTGGGTAAGAAACTCGCGATTTCAGGAAAAGGTCGCTGCAACATCACCAACCAATGTACTCCTCAAGATGCGTTGCAATCGATTCCAAGAGGAAATCGTTTCTTGTACAGTGCCCTGTCCCGCTTCTCTCCTGAAGATACCATATCCTTTTTCACGGCGTTGGGTATCCCTCTCAAAACAGAACGTGGCAACCGGGTATTTCCTCAGTCAGATCGGGCATCTGACGTGGTAGCTGCACTACGCCGTGCTTTACATACCCATAAAGTATCCATCGTACACGAACGTGCTGCTGCCCTTCAGGAGAAAGATGGACGCATCACAGGCGTCCAAACGGTCCAAAAGACTTTTTTTTCTTGTCACGCCGCTATTTTAGCAACAGGTGGACTGTCTTATCCACGCACCGGCTCCACCGGAGATGGATATCGCATAGCAGAAGCTATGGGACATACGATCGTGTCTCCCCGTCCTTCTCTTGTGCCTTTGGAAACCAAAGACTCCTATTGTGGCAGAATGCAAGGTCTTTCTTTAAAAAATGTAGGCCTGCGGGTGATCAACGCCAAAGGTAAGACAATTTATGAAGATTTTGGTGAGCTTTTATTCACCCATTTTGGTGTTTCCGGCCCTATCGTTCTTTCCGCCAGCGCCCACATGGATAATTGGAACAATGATTCTTACACTTTGGTTTTAGACTTAAAGCCGGCACTGGATGAAAAAACATTAGACGCTCGTTTGGTACGAGAACTAAGCGCCAATGCCAATCGCGCATTTCATAATATTTTGCCTGCTCTTTTGCCCCGCCTCTTGATTCCTGTGATAATCGAACGTTGTGGGATTCCCGGAGACGCAAAAGGCAATGGTATCACAAAGGAACAGCGTCACTCCCTTTTGCACCTGCTGAAATCATTTGATCTTACCGTCAAACGGCCTCGACCCATTGCAGAAGCGATTGTCACCTCTGGCGGAGTTGAACTTTCAGAAGTCAATCCTTCTACTATGGAATCCAAATGTATTTCCGGTTTGTATTTTGCTGGAGAAATACTGAATGCCGACGCATATACCGGCGGATTTAATTTACAAATTGCATGGGCCACCGGACGTGCTGCCGGTTTACATGCGGCTCTTGCATATTCACAAAGGAGAGAATTTGATGAATCGTCCCATTAGCGTGGCAATTGATGGCCCTTCTGCCGCAGGAAAAAGCACCTTAGCCCGCATGCTTGCAAAGCACCTTGGTTTTCTCTATGTAGACACCGGGGCCATTTATCGCACGGTTGGTCTTTTCGTCCGGCGACAAAATATAAACCCTAAGGAGGAAGCCGCTGTCTCTGCTTTACTCCCTCAGCTTCAAATTCACCTTCGCTATGAAGAAGATGGGATGCAGCATATGTATTTAGGGCAGGAGGATGTTTCAGAGGCCATTCGAGAACATACGATTTCTCAATATGCTTCTGATGTTTCCACTCTCCCTTCTGTGCGCCAATTTCTTCTTTCCATGCAGCGGAATTTAGCCGCATCTGGGAATGTAGTTATGGATGGACGGGATATTGGAACGGTTGTCTTGCCTTGCGCTGATGTTAAAGTATTTCTCACTGCCAGTGCGGAAGAGCGAGCACGGCGGCGGTTTCAAGAGCTAAAAGAACGAGGAAATCCAACGCCATATGAAACTGTTTTACACGACATTCTCCAACGGGATCAACAGGATCAATCCAGAGAGACCGCTCCTCTGAAACAGGCTGAAGATGCTATATTAATCGACAGCACCCATCGTACCGCAGAAGAATGTATGGCTATCATCCGGTCTTTGGTTGCGTCAATCCAGGAAAAACGAGTCTCTGAATGCCAAAGGGAGAGCGGGGAGGAAATATGAACCGATTTTATTCCTATGCCTTGCGAATTGTAAATGTTGCATTCCGCCTTGTGTACCCCATGAAAATCATAGGACGAGAAAATATTCCGGAACGTGCCGCCCTTGTTTGTGCCAATCACAGTTCCTATGCAGATCCTGTGATGCTGGCTATCGCCTTTACTGCAAAACATCAACTTCATTTTATGGCCAAAGCTGACCTGTTTGAAAAACCTTTTTTAGGCAGTATTATGCGATGGGCGGAAGCATTTGGCGTCCACCGCGGGACAGCAGATGCATCTGCTATCAAACAGGCAATGAAATATCTTAAAAATGGTGAAAAAGTAATGATGTTTCCAGAAGGCAGGCGTGTACGAGGTGACGATGCAGCTGCTGCCAAATCCGGTGCCGCTATGCTTGCCATTCGTACAGGAGCACCCCTTGTCCCTGTACATCTTCCAGCCAAGCGTCGTCTGTTTCGTCCCAATATTGTTGTCATTGGAGCGGCTTACCATCCTCAAACAACCAGCCGAAAAGCAACAGCCGAAGAGTATCATCTTGTAGCTGATGATTTACTCCATCGTATCATGGAATTGGGGGAACGCATATGAAACGGATTCTCTATGCAAAATCTGCAGGATTTTGTTATGGTGTAAAACGGGCTGTGGAAGTTGCAGAGCAAGCTGCAACTGCCCCAATCCCTTATGTTATGCTTGGACCTATTATACATAATGATCATGTCATACAAAAACTAAAACAGATGGGCGTCTCTTGTGTTCATGACATTGCCAGCATCCCTCAAGGAACAGGAGCCATCATCCGTTCTCACGGTGCAAGCCCTCAAGTGTATGAAGAGCTGCATGCACGGAACATCCCCATCATTGATGCAACTTGTCCCAACGTATCCAAAATCCATCATCTTGCGACCCAAGCGGAACAGGCAGGAAGGCAAGTTGTTTTGATCGGATCACCAGAACACCCGGAAATATTGGCCGTCGCTGCACGGTGCCAAAATCCCATTATTTTTCCTCACGTCGACTTGGTGGAAAACTACCTGTCAAATCATCCGAATTTTGGTCAAATTCCCATTACCATCCTTGCACAGACGACACTTACACGACAAATCTGGGATAGTTGTATTGGAAAACTAAAAAAAGAGTGTACAAATTGCGAAATATTTGATACAATATGTAACGCTACGTATATGCGGCAGACGGAAGCCCGGGAGATAGCCGCCCGGTGTGACGCTATGATCGTAATTGGAGACCAGAAAAGCTCCAATACAAGGCGGCTTGCTGAGCTTTGCCGCGCAGTCTGTCCATTGGTGCTTCATATTGAAGAAGCTGCCAGCTTGGATATGCAATTGCTGCTCCAAGCTGAAACGATCGGCGTCACGGCAGGCGCTTCTACGCCTGCGTGGGTAATAAAGGAGGTCTGTAAGAAAATGAACGAAGATAAGATGGAGAAGGTAACCAGCGAACCCGCAGAAACTGCCGAAACTGCTGAAACTGTCGCTGCAGAAGACAACCATACTGCAACAGAAACCCCGAATGTGGAAACCACCAACGACGGGGAAGAATCTTTCGCGGAACTACTGGAGCAATCCATTAAAACATTGTATACAGGACAGAAGGTATCTGGTGTTATCACTGGTATCACACCAACTGAAATTTATGTGGATCTGGGTGCTAAACAAGCGGGCTATATCCCCATTGGAGAGCTCACAGATGATCCAACTGTCAATGTAAACGACATGGTAAAAGTGGGCGACACGATTGAAACATACGTTATGCGCGTAAACGATGTGGAAGGCGTTGTAGCACTTTCGAAAAAGCGTTTGGATGCTGCTAAAAATTGGGAAGAATTAGAAACTGCAAGAGAAGAAAAGACCGTGGTAGAAGGGATTGTCACGGAAGAAAACAAAGGCGGCATTGTCGTCTCTGTGCGTGGTATCCGTGTTTTTGTTCCCGCATCTCAAACTGGCCTTCCCAGAAATGCCAGCATGTCTGAATTGGTTAAGCAAAAGGTAAGATTGCGTATCACAGAAGTCAATCGTTCTCGTCGTGGCGTTATGGGTTCCATTCGCGCTGTTCAATACGAGGAAAGAAAGGCTGCTGCCGAAAAAATCTGGAATGAGATCGAACCTGGTATGCGCTACTCCGGCGTTGTAAAGTCTTTGACTTCTTACGGTGCATTTGTGGATATCGGCGGTGTAGACGGCATGGTACACATTTCCGAACTCTCTTGGAGCCGCATCAAAGATCCTTCTGAAGTGGTTTCCATCGGCGACCAGGTAGAAGTTTATGTTATCGCTGCTGATAAAGAAAAGAAAAAGATTTCTTTGGGCATGAAAGATCCCAACGAAAATCCGTGGGGCAAATTCGTGGATACGTATCATGTGGGTGATATTGCAACAGTCAAGGTTGTAAAACTTATGACATTCGGCGCTTTTGCCGAAATCATCCCTGGCGTTGATGGCTTGATCCACATTTCTCAAATTGCACCACACCGCATTGAGAAGCCTGGTGATGTTTTATCTGAAGGCCAAATGGTAGATGTTAAAATCATTGCCATCGATGAAGAAAAGCACAAGGTTTCATTGAGCATTCGGGAGGCCCTTGCGGAAGCTGCAAACAACGAAACCAATGAAAACACAACAGAAGAATAAGATTTCCCTCTTATTCAAATAACGAACCGATTGAAACAGGATCTATCTTTTTAAAGATAGATCCTGTTTTCATTGTCATACATTTCCCCTTCACATTTAGAGCTTTCTGAATTATCTCTTGCATATTCTCCTTTCTCCTCTTTTTCTTTTCTCTATTTTGAATTTCGTTTTGTTGCTTCTTGCAGAATCCATAGTGAAACCATACAAAATAAATGTTTTTACTTTTATTTTGAATGATGATGGCTACAAAATTACAAAAATTTAAAAAATCCATTTACACATAGAGCACTGTTGTGCTATAATGTCACCATTGTGAAAAATACAAAGCATATTCATTTGTAAAATATGGAACAGGAGGCTTTTACCATGCAATATCAAAAGAGTAATGACGTACTAAACACCGTCAATCGTGGCAACCCGGCAGAATCCGGTCTATGTACTCTGTGCCGCGCAGATTGCAAAGGCAAATGTGAAACTTGGATGTCCAGCATGAAAGGCAGAAAAATGCTGTATCCCCGTGATTTCGGATTGGTAACTGCTGGAAGCTCAAACAATTACCATGTTGGTGTCAGCTATAACAATTTACGTATTCAAGGATATTGCTATGGTGCAGAGGGATTGGCTGCTGGTCTTTCCAACGATCCTGACGACTGCATCTTCCCGAATGTCAAGTTGGAAACAGAGTTTGGCAAGGCTGTCAAAACGAAAGTCCGTGTTCCCTTGATGACAGGTGCTCTTGGTTCAACCTTTGTTGCCGCTAAATATTGGGATGCATTTGCAACTGGTGCTTCTCTTGTTGGAATTCCTGTAGTAGTTGGCGAAAACGTTGTCGGTGTAGATAAAAACTCCATTTTGGAAAATGGCAAAATTGTTGCAGCACCCGAATTGGATCGCCGAATCGAAACCTATATGAAATACAACGATGGCTATGGCACCATTATCATCCAAATGAATGTAGAAGATACTCGCAATGGTGTTGCTGAGTATGTTGCCCGGAAATATGGCGACAAAGCTATTATTGAATTAAAATGGGGCCAGGGTGCAAAAGATATCGGTGGTGAAATTCAAGTCTCTGATCTGGACTATGCCCTCTTCCTGAAAAACAGAGGCTATGTAGTCGATCCTGATCCCACCCTGCCTGAAGTGCAAGAGGCATTTAAAGCTGGTGCTATCAAATCCTTTGCCCGTCACAGCCGTTTGGGTTCTACCAACTTGTCCAGTTGGGAACAGGTACGTGAAGACTTCCATCGCTCTATTGAATATCTGCGCAGCCTTGGTTTTACCCGTATCACATTGAAAACAGGTTCCTACGGCATGGAAGCATTGGCAATGGCTATTCGCCTTGCATCAGAAACAAAACTGGATCTTCTTACCATTGATGGCAGTGGCGGCGGAACAGGCATGAGCCCCTGGAACATGATGGAAAGCTGGGGTGTTCCCTCTATTTTCCTCCATGCAAAAGCTTATGAATATGCTAAATTATTAGAGGATGCTGGTCATGACGTGGTCGACATGGCTTTCGCAGGCGGCATTGCTAGAGAAGATCAGATTTTCAAAGCATTGGCACTGGGCGGAAAATATACAAAACTCATCTGCATGGGCCGCTCCTTGATGATTCCTGGTTTCTTGGGCGCTAACATTGAAGGCGCACTGTATCCCGATCGCAGAGAAAAAGTCTGTGGCAATTGGGATTCCCTGCCGAAACATATTGTTGAAGAATTCGGAACCAAACCAGAAGAAATTTTTGCTGGCTATCATGATGTAAAAATGAAAGTGGGTTCAGAAGAAATCAAAAAGATTCCTTTGGGCGCTATTGCTGTATGGACTTTGGTTGATAAACTGTCCGCCGGTTTACAGCAGCTGATGGCTGGTGCACGGAAATTTGACGTTGCTGCACTCTCCCGCAATGATATCTTCGCAGCAAACCGTGAGACAGCAAAAGAAACCGGAATTCCATTTATGACAGAAGCCGCTGATGATATTGCCAAGCAAATTTTAAAAGGTTAATTATGTTCTATAGGATCGGCGCAGCCATGCTGCGCCGATTTTTTAATATATTCAAAATGTTTACAAAAAACATAATAGTGTAGTTTTATTGTGATATTTTCCTGGATTTTACTTGCGGCTTCTTGCCAAACATCACGAAAAGACTTAAAATAGAATCATAGCTTCAGGAGGTGAGAGAACCATGTTTTCTATTGGCGATAAAATTGTGCATCCTATGCATGGTGCCGGTATCATTGATAATATTATAGAAAAGAAAATAAACGGTGCTGTAAAACATTATTATATTATGAAGCTTCCTGCCAATGGAATGGTAGTTATGATCCCGATAGACCATTGCGAGGAAATTGGGATTCGTCCCATTGTCGATTCCCATTCTGCAAAACAAGTTTTGGCCGCAATGGGAACCATTGAAGTAGAAGCAACGTCCAATTGGAACCAGCGATATCGTGAAAATATGCTCCGATTGAAAAGCGGCGATTTATTGGAAGTTGCACGAGTGGTCAAAAGCCTGATGATCCGTGATCATCAGCGTGGTTTATCTACTGGAGAACGAAAAATGCTTCACTCTGCCAAACAAATCTTTATTTCCGAAATGGTTCTCTCCCAAGCCGGCAGCTATGAAGAAATTGAAACCCAAATCCATATAGCGGTTGAGTGTTGAATGAGAAATAGAAAGAGAGGCTCTATGATGGCACGTTTTTGGAAAAAACGCCTTATGGCTCCCCCACCACCTTCTCTCCCCTTTTGCAGCGCCATCGTGGTTGCTGCTGGACGTTCGACCCGTATGGAAGATCGAGATAAAATCTTTGAACTGCTAGATGGCATTCCTGTTTTCATTCATACCCTATTGGCACTAGAACAATGTCCCGAAGTCCATGAAATCATTGTTGTTACTCGGCGGGAATCCTTGGTTCCTGCCGGACAATTTTGTCGTACATATGGTATTTCTAAAACATCCCAGATCATCATCGGCGGTGACACACGGGTGAAATCTGTTTTTTCCGGTTTGCTCTCTGTCTCCTCACAAGCAAAACTAATCGCTATACAAGATGGAGCACGTCCTTTTGTGACAAAAGAACTCATTGCTTCTGTCATTCGAAAAGCGGCACAGTGCGGCGCTGCTGCACCTGCTGTCGCTGTTCATGACACCATTAAAACTGTCTCTAATGGATTATTTACAGAAACACTTGATCGGAGCACATTAGCTGCTGTACAAACGCCTCAAGTGTTTGATGCCGCGCTAATCAAAGGCGCCATACAAAAAGCAGTAGAAGAAGATTGGCCCATTACAGACGACTGTAGCGCTGTAGAACGTCTTGGTATGAACGTTTCTCTGGTGGAAGGCCTTCCAGAAAATATAAAGCTCACAACACCTGTTGATTTTGCAATTGCGGAAGGAATTTGCCGCTGGAGAAGAGAGGAGTCACTTGTATGAGAATTGGACTTGGATACGACGCTCACCGTTTGGTTACAGGGCGCCCTTTGATTTTGGGAGGGGAAACCATACCTTTTGACCGAGGTCTGGCAGGTCACTCTGATGCAGATGTCCTCGTACATGCCATTATGGATGCCTTGCTGGGTGCAGCTGCCCTAGGTGACATTGGCGTCCATTTTCCAGATCATGATCCTTCCCTTTTCAATATTTCCAGCTTGATTTTGTTGCGACGTACTGCAGAGCTGCTGGAACATCAATACTATCAAATTGAAAACATAGATGCAACTATGATTGCCCAGGAACCGAAACTTTCCAGGCACTTCCCCGCTATGCGCAAAAACATCGCTTTGTCCTTGGGTATCGAACCTGGACAAATCAATTTGAAAGCAACAACAGAAGAGGGAATGGGGTTTACAGGAGCTGGTTTGGGTATTGCCGCTCATGCTGTTGTGTTGCTTAACCAAAAAAAGGCAGAACATTAGTCCTTTCCTTTTTCCGTATTAGCGTCAATCCCCGTGATTTGCAGAAAGATATCCCGATCAAAATTGGGAATGGATACGATACTCTCTTTATCCATACGAGAAATGGAATCCCACCAATCCTGCCTGTTTGCCGTCTCTTCCTGTTTCAAATATCCCCCGGTGGTCTCAGCCTTCGGATGTTCCCTCTTTTCCTCTTCTGTCATCTGTTTCCATGTTACATATGAAAGAACATCCATTGGCATTTGACCCAGAATGCGGTATGCATCACTTTTCATCCAATCTTCATAGGTCCAATCTGATATTTTGTTAAATAGCATGATCTTAGGACTCACTGTGTTGAAACACCCATTGGAATAGCTGCATTGGTTAAAATCTCCGCTGTTGCAGGTACCGCTGTTATATAGCCTTCTACCCTTTTCTCCCGGATTCCCATTTGTATCAAAAGCTTTCATACTGTTCCACCTTTTTCCACTTTCCAACAGCAGCATTTGCCAGCTTTGCACCAACAACATTTCCTACAATCACAACACAAAGCCATGCAAGACCATACCATGACCATTGATACCCGGCAGAAATCCAAAAAGCATCTGCAATGCAGTGTTCGCCGCCGATCAGGACAAAGGTTGTCGTAGGTGCTGCAATTGCAATCCATTGCCCTGTCCTTCTCCACCCCTCGACAGCGGCATATACAAGGACTCCGCAAAGGACGGCGCTTCCAAATGCCTCCCAAATGGGCTTTGATAGTTTGTACGGCACATTCCCGCCTGGAAATAGAAATCCCATCCATACCGCTGCGGCTGTATTCCATACCAGCATTTTTACAACCGATGCTACATC
>CAWVKD010000009.1:0-4859 GCA_963929765.1 Clostridia bacterium
TATGCCCATTTAAGCTCCGTAGCGGTTTCCACTGGTCAATATGTTACTGCGGGGACAGTTATTGGGTATGAAGGAGACACTGGCAATGTTACGGGGCCCCACCTGCACTTCGAAGTGTATGAAAACGGGACACGTGTGGATCCAGCTCGATTTTTATAAGTAAAAAGCTGTGCAAGTTTTTTCTTGCACAGCTTTTTTATTTCTTCATCAAAAGGACTGACTGTAATCAGAAAAAACTTTCGTTCTAAATAAACAGTTCGAACAAAATTCAATACATAATAATCAAAAAGTGGTTTTATTTTACCTTCTGGTGTATAATAGTGGCATCCTTAAAAACTAATCGAAATGTTTTTTGTATATTTTCGCGAATTCAAGAAACATTTTTTGTGCACTTGGTTCGAACGTTGAAACAATCTCTAGAAGCTCCCGAAGGATTTCATTGGATGGGATAATTTCTGTTGAAGGAGAGAATAAAGTACTTTCGCTTATGCCAAGTGCAGCTATCAGTTTTTCAAGGTTACTTCCTGAGGGGCGGGATAGATTGTTTTCCCATTGGTAAAGAGCTTTGTATAATTTGAGAGTAATCTTAATTATGAGGGCGGTAGCGGAGCATGACATTGAGAAATACCATAGAAGATCTTTTGTGTGAATATTTTTCGGGGGATCAAGGGAAAAATACTTCGGCGGATACCTTTCTTTTCCTTACATCACTGGTGCATTGCGGATGCGATGGATTCGAAATAATTAATAGAGTGTCTATCTGTGTTGGCGCAGGCAATTATGTCAATGTTTTTCAATGTCTAGTGGACTGTATACATCCTTCTCAGCAAATAACTACTTTACAGGAAAAAAATTTACGCGGAATGATCCCGCGATGGACTGGAACAAAATATCATACTGCAAATATTAATGTCGTAGTGTCAGATATTCACGATAAAATATCAAGTAGAAAACTTGGTATTTATTCGTACCATAGCAATCAAAATCCACGAAGAAATACAGTCGATGATCCTTATATATTGCTTGTGGGAAAGAAAAAGGCTGTTTTTTTAGATATTAATCGAAAGCGCTCGTTTTTTTATAGTTACGAGGGGGGTGAAAACTATGATTCCGTTGGCCATTTGTGATGATGAATCCATCTCTTTGGAAAAAGCAGAGAAGGTGATTCTTTCCTACAACAATAGCTTGGATTCTCAAACAAAGCTCCATGTGGACAAGTTTCAATCTGGAAAGGTGCTTCTGGCTAATGTGGAAGATGGTGACAGTTTCGATATATATGTCTTGGATATTGAAATGCCTGAAATGGATGGGCTCAGTTTAGCCAGAGCGATTCGCAATTTTCAAGAACATGCAGTGCTGATTATTTTAACTTCTCACAGCAATATGAACTTTACCGAAGAAAGTTTTAAACTCAATGTTCTGCGTTATGTCAATAAAATGAATATGGAAAAAACTTTGCCGGAAGCTCTGGATGCTGCGATCAAGCAGGTTCAGGTACAAGCTCCTTTGTATTTATTGGTTACACACTACCATGATGTGACTAGGGTGCCTTACCAAGATATTGTTTATGTGCATCGTGTGAAGAGACTGACCGAAATTGTGTTAAAAGACCGGCAGACCGTTCAGGACGGGAGAACTTTGGCTGAAGTTTACCAGAAATTGGATGATTTGCGGTTTGTCTATGTGGAACGAGGATGCTTTGTTAATTTGGATTATGTATTCCGCATTTCAGGGGCGGAAATCATATTAAAAAATGGTGATAAACTAGCGGTCAGTAGAAATCTCCTTCCCAAAGTAAAGCAAACTATTTTTCACTTGTGGGGAGGAGTGAAATGATGTTTCAAATTGCTGAGTGGCTTTCCACTTTTATCGAGAACCTTGTGGTATTGAGCGCGGTGACGCAAATGGCCCATCCCAAGAATCATGGAAAGAAGAATCTGGTGTACTTATGGGGATTTAGTTTCTTTATGATGCTGATCATCCTTTTATTGAATCAGATACAGGCATTTTCGTTCGTAACCATTGCTTTTGGCTTTGCCTGTGCCATATTTTTAACCAGGTTTACAGCCCAAAAAGGATTTCTACACCGGTTCACAGCCACGGTCATTGCATATCTCTGTGTTCACGCAACGGATTACATCTTGATTGTCTTGTATGGTTTGTTAGATGCCTCTTCTCGAAGTTTTTTAACTACATTTCAAAATATATTAGAGCCAGGGATGCTACGGTTACTCTTTTTATTTGCGTGCAAAACAATCAACCTTGTTTTATATTTTGGACTAAAAAAGAAGATGAAACTGATTAGAGAATTAAGCCGCCGGTATTGTTCTCTGATTTTGATTTTTGGGTTATTGGCCTACATTGTGATGTCCTTATTGCTGGGAATGGTGCAGACACAGTCTTATGTTGCAATGCAGTCTGCAATATTATTGGTTTGGGTGCTTCTAGTAATTTGTGTAGTAGCAGTTATTTGCATCTTTGTGACGGTTTCCCATTATCAGCAGGCAGAGCAGCGAAACGCCTTGCTCCGTTCCACAAATGAGCTGATGGTTTCCAACTATCAAAAACTCAATGCGAATCAGCAGGCAACCCGGAGGCAGGTACATGATTTTCAAAATCACTTGCAGATTCTGCAAGAATTCGCTAGCACAGATAATATCCAGGAGATGCGGAAATACCTGGATACCCTGATGTCAGCGCCCCGAGAAAAGCTCTCCTTATGCAATTGTGGCAACGATGTGATCGATGCAATCATAAACTGCAAAGCGGTAGATGCCAGAGCTAAAGAAATTGACTTTCAATTTGATGTTCAAGTCCTTCCAGCATTTTTTTTTGATCCAGTGGATATATGTGCCATTTTATCAAACCAAATCGATAATGCTTTTGAGGCCTGTCAGAAAATTCAAGAATTAGGAAAACGTAAAGTAACCGTGAAAATATGGCTGCAAAATGATAATATGGTATTCTTTCAAGTAAAAAATACAGTGAGAGAAAATCCGTTTCTGTCGAATACAGAGTTGCAAACTACTAAGGAAAATGCCGGAAATATTCATGGGTTTGGCATTCAGAATATTCGTGATACATGTGCAAAATATAGTGGGGAACTATCGAATGTTTTTCAGGATGATATGTTTATTTCCACAGTATATCTATTTATGAAAGAATAACTTGATATGACCAGGAGGAGGAGGGACTTTTTTGTTACATCGGTTGGCTTCTAATATGGCCCGAATAATTGTGAAAAAGGCCAATATAGACGATAAATATAGGTCAATTTATGAATACGGTTGTGAACTATTTCTTTCTACCAGTGCTTCTATTCTGTCAATAATATTTTTTTCGTTGATGTTAAATGCGCCGTATTCGTCCATTGTGTTTTTAACAGTATTTATGGGGATTCGTTTTTTTCAGGCGGATACCATGCAACGACATACCTTCATTGTTTTATTGTAACTAATTTGATTTACCTTATCTCGTACATTGCATCTCTGACTTTTGTAAAGTATATTGGAATAGCTGAGGAGATATTGTTGATTTGGGCTGCCGCCAGTGTTATCGTTGCCTTTTCACCCATTCGTCATAAAAATCATCCTCTTTCGGAAAATTTATATAGAAGGAACGCGCGCATTGCTAGAATTATTACCCTAGCAATTGCATTCAGTACTACTGCGTTAACTATCAGATATGGGTGTAATCCTGTCTTGTCAATGGCTGTGGTCACATTAACAGATGTTGCTGTTATGATGATGATACCCAAAATATTGGAAGGAGCGATGTTAAAATGATAAGTATGTGGTCAGTGATAGCTTCAGTCATTGAAGCTATCGCAAATCTTGGCGCTGGTATGGTTTCAACAGCTGCTAGCTATGAACCCGAAGTTCCGGAGGAACTCCGGAAATAATCATTTCTGCCCAAGTTAAAGGAAAGTGAAGAAAAGGGCCTACCCTCTGTTTGGTTACGTCAAATAGAGGGACAGGCCCTTTTCTTTGTTTTTTGTATCTGGCCTCGCGCCCCGCCCGTTTCGATGGAAAATTCAAAATCCATCGAAACGGAGGAAAAAGGCATGGAAAAGATCCATCCCAAAAGAAGGCACGACAAAGACAATCCCTATACGATCTGGAAGGAGGAAGATGGCAGCTGCCATCTTTCTTTTTTCGATGGGGAAAGGAAATTTCATGAGTTGGAAATTCCACCGCAACTCTATCAGCTGTTTGACCGGTTTGAGCTAGAGGATCTGTCCCACCTGAACAAGGTGGACCGGCACTGGTCAGAGGAAGAACTAAACGGAAAACTGGTGGAACATATTTTGTTTCTAAACGCAGATTCCAAAGAGGAACAGCAGGTGGAGAACCGGGTATTTCTCCGCCCGGCGTTGGCGGGGCTTTCCCCAACCCAACGGAGGCGCCTCATCTTGTATACAGTGCGGGAGCTTACCTTTGAGGAAATCGCTAGAAAGGAAAAATGCTCCCGGCATGCTGTGGAGAAGTCCGTGGCGGCAGCTTTGAAAAAAATTCAAAAATATTTCAAATGAGGGTTGCATTTTGGGCCCTTAAGTGAGGTAGTGGGTGAAGGGAGAAAATCCCTTCACCCATTCCTTTTGCTTTAGCACCTTGACAACCAAATACGCACTTCATCCGGTCCACACCCGCTGCGGGGTGAGGAGCCAAAGCCGATCCAGAGATCCCGCCAAGATCTCCCCTAGGGGAGGGAGCGAAAAGGGCGCTCTGGAGCTGCCGGGCGGCACCCGGCAGGGCGATGATCCGCAGTGTGGAAATGAACCTTCTGCCCAGCCATAGGCCGAGCGTTGAAGCCGGGGAAACCCCGGTGAGCCGTCGCACCCCTTGGGGGCAGCCGGAAGG
>CAWVKD010000010.1:0-10853 GCA_963929765.1 Clostridia bacterium
GCTATCGGCCGGCACATTGTCGGTAATCGTGGAGCGGGGCGCCACATATGCCCCTTCTTCTACAGTAACTGGTGCAATGAGGTTTGCATTACACCCTACAAACGCACCATCTTTTACAACGGTGCGTGCTTTGACTTTCCCATCATAGTTGACCGTTACTGTGCCGCACCCTAGATTGACATGGGCCCCTACATCTGAGTCGCCTACATACGTAAGGTGAGACACTTTTGTACCATTGCCTAACACAGAATTTTTGACCTCCACAAAGTCGCCTACTTTTACTTCATCTCCAATTTTACAATTGGGTCTTACATAAGCAAAAGGTCCAACCTTTGTATTTGCACCAATGACACTATCATTGCATTGAGACGCATTCACTGTTGTTCCATTGCCAACTACACAATGATTTATCATGCTATAAGGCCCTATTTCACAGTGCTCTCCAATAACAGTTTTTCCTTTGAGGATTGTTCCAGGCAAAATAGTAGTTCCTGTTCCGATTTTGACTCGAGGATCAATATAGACGGTATCTAAATCAATGAAAAATACACCATTTTCTAAATGTCGGTGAATGATCTCTTGTCGCCCAGTGCTTTGGGCCTCATATAGCTCTAAACTAGTAGAAACAGGCCAAAGCAAGGTGCCATCTGCTGCAACATAGGTCTCTCCACTGGCTTTTTCCAAAGCGATTACTGGGTCTTTTATCCCCTGTTCCAACACTTCCCGAAGAGCATCTGCAGCAAAACGGTAAATCCCGCCATTTGCCCTTCCGGCAGGCCACGGCATATGGGGTTCCAATTGGTTTGCTGCTGCTGCTGTAATCAGCACTGGTTTTGTCACAGCTAACACAAGGTCCATTTCCTCCTGATCCAAGAATATCATCAAATCTTCTCTTGTGCTGCCAAACTCGACGGACACTGTTTCTGGAAAGCACCCAGCTACCGCTGCCTGCTCTGTCTCATCACATAAGGCAAAAAAATGTTTGATCCCCAATTTGGAAAGCGCTTGTACAATCCAGCCTCCGATTGGGCAGAACAAAAGTTCTTGTAGCATATCAGATTTGCCCTGCCCATCTGTATGTTCTGTAAATACAATAATCGCATGATCCATTTGATGAACTGCGTCCATGATCTACTCCTCTCTTTCTATGCTCCATTATATCAAATCCTAGAAAAAAGCGACAGATTCTATTCCTATCTTTTTAAAATATTTTCTATTCCCTCCGTCAAAAGCAGCCTATCTCGCCAAAATAGAGAGTTCTCTCTTCGTTCCTTTTATTCGTTGACGGGGAATAATATGTGGTTTTCACCTAATTGAAGCTGTGTGAGGTGATTTTTGGTTCGTTTCTCAATTTCATCCAGCCGAACACCATCTGCAAAATTGGAGACAATCGTATATGCTACACCACTTTTTTTGGCACGTCCTGTCCTTCCAATCCGGTGGATGTAGTATTCCGTTTCCTCTGGTACATCATAGTTAATGACCATATCAACATCATCAATATCAATGCCCCTTGCAGCCACGTCCGTCGCAACCAAAACACGCAAATTTCCCTTTCGAAATTTAGCCATAACCTTTTCCCGGTTGATTTGGCGGATATCTCCATGAATACAGTCTGCAGGGCAATCGGCCATACAAAGTAGTTTTGTGAGTCGTTCTACCATATGTTTGGTATTACAAAAGGCAATTGCTTTCCCTTTGGGATGGCGTTCCAAAACGGCTAGGACAGCATCCAGTTTCTGACCGGCAGGTACATGAATCCGGTATTGGGTAATATTGGGTTTATTTTCTATATCCGCACGTACAACAATTTCGACGGCATCTCTTTGGTAGACCCATGCAATATCCATGACTTCACGAGATATTGTGGCGGAAAGAAGAGCCAAGTTCTTACGATCCGGCATTAGATCTAGAATTTTCGTTACATCCCGTACAAATCCCATATCCAGCATACGATCCGCTTCGTCCAGCACCACAGTTTCGACATGATTCAACCGAATGGTATGCCGTTTGTAATGATCCATCAATCTTCCAGGCGTGGCTACAATGATCTGAGGTTTCCGCTTAAGTTGTCCTATTTGACGTTCTATGGGCTGTCCCCCATATACTACAACAATCTTAACCCCTGGTTTGTATGTTGCCAATTCTCGCAATTCGTTTCCTATTTGTATAGCCAACTCCCGGGTGGGTGCCAAAACCAATCCCTGTACCGTTTGATTTTCCACATTCAAATGCTCAATCATAGGAATACCAAATGCAAAGGTCTTCCCGCTCCCTGTTGGTGCTTTTGCAATGACATCTTTCCATACAAGCATAGGTGGAATCACGCCTGCCTGAACTGGTGTCGCCTGCTTATAATGCTTCTTTTGCAGCACTCGCATAATAGCTGGCGAAAGTCCTAACTCTGCATATTGTACCACTTCATTTTGCTCAATTCCATTTATTTCCATTCCATTTCCTCTTTATGTTCCTACCTTAACAGCACTTGATACGCTTGATGATCTCCACGACAAAAACGCTTTTTTCGCTGCCCTTTTTCGTCACATCATCCCTCAATACTCTTTTTTATTTACGATCTTTTTTATCATATCATAACTCCTTTCGATTCGCAACAAAAAGCAATATTTATACATCTGGCCTCTTGCACTCCTGAATGTAGATTGATATAATAAAGAATATTTTTCATATGATATGGGAGGCATTCACATGGAAACAAAAGCAATTAAGACAGAGCGTGCTTCGGTTCTCAAGCCAAAGCCCGACTCCGCCACCCTAAAATTTGGCACTCAATTCACTGATCATATGTTCTTGATGAACTATACAGACGGCATGGGTTGGCACGATCCTCGTATTGTGCCTTATGGGCCAATCGAATTAGAACCGTCTGCTATGGTCTTTCACTATGCTCAAGAAGTATTTGAAGGTTTAAAGGCATACCGTCGGGCAGACGGCGGTGTTCAACTGTTTCGTCCTTGGGATAACGTCCGTCGCCTTAACCGCTCCTGTGCCCGTCTCTGCATCCCACAGTTGGACGAAGATCTTGCATTGGAAGGAATCAAAGCGTTGGTTCAAATAGATGAAAGCTGGGTACCTTCTGCACCTCAAACCTCTCTCTATATCCGCCCCTTTATCATCGCAACTGATGCTGCCGTCGGTGTACATGCATCTCATACATATCTCTTCTGTATTATCGCCTGCCCGGTAGGCTCTTATTATCCAGAGGGTATTAATCCTGTCTCTATCTATGTTGAAAGTGAAGATGTACGTGCTGTCAAAGGTGGAACTGGCTCTGCAAAAACAGGTGGAAACTATGCCGCTTCTCTGCGTGCCGGAGAGCGTGCGGAACAATCTGGTTACTCTCAGGTTCTTTGGCTGGACGGTGTACATCGCAAATACATCGAAGAAGTAGGCGCCATGAATGTACTGTTTAAAATCAAGGGAGAAATTGTAACTCCACCTTTGGGTGGCTCCATTTTGCCCGGTATTACTCGACAATCTTGCCTTGATCTTTTGAGAAGTTGGGACATGCCAGTTTCCGAACGCCCCATCACTGTAGAAGAATTATTCGCTGCCGCAGAAAACGGCGAGCTGGAAGAAGCTTGGGGCAGTGGCACTGCTGCAGTGATCTCGCCCATTGGCGAATTGTGCTGGAATGAAAAAAAAGTAACCATCAACGGCGGTGCAATCGGCCCTGTTACGCAACGCTTATACGATACTCTTACAGGAATCCAATGGGGCTCTGTAGACGATCCTTTTGGCTGGATCCTCAAACTGTAAATTTCTGTCGGATGAAAAAACCAACTGGCAAATGATTTGTCAGTTGGTTTTTCTTTTTCTTATTCAGCATATTTTTACGCATCTGGCAAAAACTATTTCCGTCCTTAATTTTGCATCAAGCATTTATAAAATAAGGAGGGTTTTGCCTTGAAAAAAATATGTTGTGCATCAGCTCTATTTCTTGTCATTTGCTTGACTTCCGTAACGTCTCATTCTGCATCTGCATTCTTTGACCAACTCAGTGCAACGCCAGTCTCTGTGATTGAAACAGAAGAGGGTAATTTTTTCAAACAAGTCTTTTCCATAACAAAAACAGACTTGCTTTCTCAATCTGTAGGCAATCCACCCATAGCAGAAAATTTAGATTTGGAAACGTATCAGAATGTCCCTTTATCTGCGCGTTTTTCCGCTGTGGATCCTGATGGAGATGCCCTTACGTTTCAACTCACCGATAAACCTGCACGTGGCGAAGTAACCATTGATACCACAGACCCTTCCTGTTTCCTCTATTCCCCTTATGAAAATAAAACAGGAAAAGATTCCTTCACTTACGTTGCCATTGATTCTGCCGGGAATGTTTCTCAGTCTGCAACAGTTCATATTGTCATAAAAAAACCATCCACCAAAATAAAATATGCCGATCTTTCGGATTCCACATTCCAAAGAGCTGCTATTCGACTGGCAGAAGAGGAAATTTTTGTGGGGGAATGTATGGGCGGAACATATTTTTTCCGTCCAGATACTCTTGTGTCCCGCGCCGATTTCCTTTCTACTGCTCTTACCACACTTGGAATGACAGATCTTTCTACCGTATCAACAACCGGCTTTGCTGATGACGATGCCATCCCCACTTGGGCCAAACCATACGCTGCAACAGGTTTAAAGCTGGGAGTCATCCGCGGTCTACGTGACAGTACAGGACAAATTGTCTTTTCATCTGATACTTCTATTACGTTAGCGGAAGCAACCGTTATCCTTAACCGACTCTTGGGTATTTCTGATATTCCTACTTCCATTTCCTGTGTCGATCAGAGTATGGTCCCCACATGGGCATATCAATCTACCGCTAACCTATCAGCCTGCGGCATACTTTCCTATGTTAGTACTTCATCTTCACTTTCTTCTTCTCTGACTCGAGGTGAAATGGCAGAACTCCTTTGTTCTGCTCTAGATTTTGTAGAATCGCATGATGATGTTCTCTTCACATTCTGACCAAAAGAAAAAATAAACAAAGGCTGCTGGAATCAAAATGTACTTCCAGCAGCCTTATTTTCTTCTGTTTCTATTTGCAACACGCCCATAGAATCGATACACCCTTTCATCATTCTGCTGGCAAGCTCTGCCATCTCCCGCGAAGACTCTTTCATTCCCTCCATAAACCAAGTACGCAGAAGCCCTACACATCCATTTGTTACAAAGGTATAGCAATACTCATGTAATTCCGGATTTTTTGAACCATATAGCATCTCCCACACTTCTAAACTAACAGCCTTACTAACAGCTAAAAGTTTACTGAGAAAAACCATATTATTATGATTTAGGAATGCAATGCAAGTATCTGCGTTTGCGCCTAAAAATTCGAATGCATCTAAAATGACAGGAAACAACGTGCCTTGTTGTTTGTCCTCTCTGTGGCTTTTCAGAATGTGTACAAATTCTTCAATTAAATTTTGCTCTATTTCTTCATACAATTCATAAATATTTCCATAATGCAAGTAAAATGTTCCGCGATTGACATCCGCCAGTTCTGTCAATTCCATTACGGTAATGTCTTTTAATTCTTTCTCCATTAACAGTTGTGTAAGCGCCTTCCAAAGCAATCGCTTGGTGCGTCTGGAACGACGATCTGATTTTTCCTGTTTCAGAAAGATCACAAACCTTTCTAGACAACTTTTTATATTATTGTCTTTTATTGAACATTTGTTTTTCTTTGGTTCTTGCCACCTTCCATTGTCTATTATAAGATACAGATAGAAATAAATCAACACTTTGTCCATAAATGGAGGTGGTGTCTATGAAACGGTTGGCCTGCGGCATCCTAAATCACAAACGTATCTTATTTTGTATAATGATATTGCTTACCTTTATTTCCGGTATTTTAATGTTGTTCGTCAATATCAATTACAATTTATCTGATTATTTGCCAGAAGACGCACCTTCCACCGTGGCATTAAAGACTTTGGAGGAAACCTTTTCTGAGGGCATACCCAATCTAAATGTCTACATACCAGATGTCAGCATTGCAGAAGCATTGGAATATAAAGAACGTATGAGCGAAATCCCCGGCGTACAATCTGTCATGTGGCTGGACGATTCTGTAGATATTCACACGTCTCTTTCTACTGTTTCACCTGAAGTCGTAGAAGCCTGGTATCAAGACGGAGATGCTCTTTTTCTATTAACAGTTGAAACCGGTGAAAGCGTCTCAGTTACTGATGCCATTGAGACTCTCACCAATCAGACCTGTGTTTTATCTGGCGAAGTGGCCAATTACCGCTATATCCAGACAAAGAGCATGAAAGAAATCTCTCAAATTTTAATTTACGTTATTCCTCTCGTCCTTGTTGTCCTACTTTTTGCCACCCGCTCCTGGTTTGAACCTATTTTATTTCTTATCACCATTTTTGTAGCCATCTTAATCAACGAAGGTACCAACGCTTTCTTAGGCGAGATCTCCTTTGTTACCCGTAGCACTAGCGCCATTCTCCAATTGGCTGTTTCCATGGACTATGCCATTTTCCTACTTCACAGTTTTGCAAGACACAGAGAAGAAACGAATGACCTACGAGAGGCAATGATCCGAGCAATTCAAGAATCCTTTTCTGCCATTGCCTCCAGTATGGCAACTACTGTCTTTGGATTTGCAGCGCTTATTTTGATGAAATTCCGCATCGGAACCGATATGGGCATTGTATTGGCAAAAGGTGTTTTAATTAGTTTTTTCTGCGTCGTGATCTTCCTTCCTGTGTTAACTATGTACACCACTAAATTACTGGACAAAACAAAACATCGTCCTTTTTTACCTTCTTTTCGCCGCTTCTCTGCGGTTCTCATCAAAATTTGTATTCCAATGGCAGCTATTGTGCTTTGTATGATTGCTCCTAGCTTTTTAGCACAACGCAATAATACATTTGCATATGGTTCTTCCAGCATGAACACAGAAGGTTCTCAAATCTATGCTGATACAGAATTTATTTCTGACCGTTTTTCCAGCGAACAACAAATGGTGCTTCTCGTTCCGGAGGGATCTCCCGCCAAAGAAGCACAACTCACCAATGCATTATCTGATCTTCCCAAAATAACACAAGTTATTTCCTACTCCACCGCTGTTGGAAATGAAATTCCTATTGAATTTCTGACAGAATCTCAAAAACAACAACTTAACTCTGGTGGATACCAACGCCTGATCCTCTATGCTGATACTCCTGAAGAAGGAGAAGAGGCTTTTCAGGTTGTTGATGCCATTCGTGAAACAGCAGAAGAATATTATGGCTCTTCCTATTATTTACTGGGACAAAATGTAATCAATCGGGATCTGAAATCAACTATCACAACGGACAACCTGGTGGTCAATCTGGCAGCTATTGTCTCTATTGGAGTTATATTGCTTCTTACGTTCCGCAGTCTGACCATACCATTGATCTTGTTATTGACCATTGAAGGTGCCATCTGGATCAATCTCGGTCTTCCTTATTTCATGAATAGTACCCTCAATTTCATTGGATACCAAATCATCAGTGCCGTACAGCTTGGTGCTACTGTGGACTACGGAATATTGTTCTCTCAGCACTATCTAGAAAATCGGAAAACTTTGCAAAAATGGGAGGCTGCACGTCAGGCCATCCAAATTACAACAGGTTCTATTTTGACCCCTGCTTGTATTGTGGCCATCTCTGGACTCACACTTGGCTTTATTTCTACCAATGGGGTGATTAGTCAGTTAGGTGCTATTTTGGGTCGAGGCGCACTGATTTCTGCTGCCATGGTTCTTGTTTTTCTACCTGCTCTTCTGTTGCTTTTTGACGGTATTCTACCAAAAACCAGCTGGAAATTGCAATTTGCACCCAAGGAGAGACGAACACGCAAGCAATCCAGGAACAAAGCAACAACAAACATTTCGTCTGAGCAAAGGAGTGAATCGATATGACTTTTGATAAACGAAACACAAATACCCCCACCCTCCTCCTATTACCCACACGTGCAAAAAGGAAACGTCAGCTCTATCGTGCTTTTTCCTTCCTTTTTTGTATGGCATTTGTTGTTTCCTGCGTTACTTTCCCTGCGTCCTCTACCTCACCCAACACAGAGAAGGAAGAGGTAGTATATGTCACTCTTACTCCTGATGGATCTGTATCCCAAATTTATGTCGTCAATATTTTTGAATTGACGGAAGATGGACAGATCTTAGATTATGGTCGTTATAGGGATTTGCGTAATCTCACTACTTCTGATGAAATTCAATTTCAAGACGAAACAGTCACTATTGATACCAAAGCAGGTCGTCTGTACTATGAGGGAACATTAGAAGGTGGGGAGCTGCCTTGGATTTTCTCTTTCACTTATTTTCTAGACGGGGTCGAATACCCGGCGGATCAGCTGGCAGGAAAAAGCGGTCTACTGGAAATTCATTTGGAAAGCCGCCTCAATCCTAATGCCAATCATGCTTTTTTTGATAAATTTGCATTACAAGTCACCCTTACCTTAGATGCAGACCGATGCAAAAACATTCAAGCAGAATCTGCAACCATTGCCAATAGCGGTGGTAATAAACAAATTACATATACCTTGTTACCTGGTACAGAAGCTAATCTCTCTCTCACTGCTGATGTACAATCGTTCGAAATGAGCGCCATTTCCATCGCAGGTGTCCCAATGGATCTTGATTTATCTCTGGACGAAGTGGACTTTGATGAAAAGTTTACACCATTGACAGATGGCATCCAGCAATTGGACGATGGCGCGGGTGAACTGGAAGACGGATCTGGAGCGTTGGCAAGCGGCATGCAGGCCTTTCTAAGTGGAGTTTCGGACTTGAAATACGGTACCGCTGCTATGGCAGATTATGTGCCAGATTTGGTGAATGCAGGCATACAACTAAAAGAAGGAACCACCCAACTGGATAATGCCGTCTCTGCTCTTAAAGATGGCACCGTAGAAATGGTTTCCGGTGCCGAATCCTTATCCGATGGTATGGAAGGGTTATCCAGCGGCATCCTTACGTTCTCAGATGGTGTCAAGGACGTTGATGATGGCGCTTCTCAGTTAGCCGAAGGCGCATCTGAAATATCCGATGGAATCGGTGCTTTGGGCGATAACGCATCAGAATTGACAGATGGCATCGGTGCTTTGGAACAGGGTGCCGAAGATCTTCAATCAGGGCTTGGCACATTAAAAGAGAACTTGGGTGATTTCAGTGACGGTTTACAACAGTCCTCAGAGGGCTTAGGCGATTTGAACCTCGGTATCCTGTTGTTGGAAAACGGCGTCAATGAATTTGAACAAGGTTTATCTTCCCTTAGCGAAAAAAATGACAGCCTTATCGCCATTTCCAATCAGCTCTATCGTCAAACATTAGAAACAGCCAATGTTTCCAATCCTCAGTTTGCCGCTCTTGGTGTCACAGCCAGCACAACCTCCGCTCAACTGGAAACATTGTTAAATACACGCATTTCCGATTATGTAGCAGAATATGCCGCTACACTGGTTACACCTGAATTGCAAGCCTCTGCGTACCAAACAGCTGTTGAAACTCGTATGGCTTCTTTAGACCCTACAACAGAGGAATATCAGTATTGGCAATTAACTCTTCTGCTGGCTGGGGAAGAATCTTATCAATCTGCTATAGTTGGTGGTGCCTCTCCAACAGAAGCTCAAATAGCCGCCCATCAACTGTATGAAACAACGGTAGCATCTCCCCCTTATAACGGAGATTCAACGGCATTGGAGGCTGCCCACGCACAATTAGAGAGTTTATTCGCAGAAGAAATTGCCTCTGTTCAAGCCAATGCTGCGCAAATCGTACAGGACACCGTAACAGAACAAGCCTATGCTGCTGTCGTCACGAACGGCCTCTATCAGTCAGACCCCACTTGTAGCACGCTCATTGCTCTCAATTATTACAAAGGCATCGTCGCATATTTGAATGGCGTTTCTCAACTGTCATCCAACACCCCAGAACTATCCGGCGGAATTTACGATTTGAGAAGTGGAGCCCTTGAACTGCAAGATGGCGTCCAGCAACTTTATGAGGGATCTCTCTCCATCGAAGACGGTGTAGGAGAATTAAAAGATGGAGCAGGAGAGCTGAAAAACGGCCTTTCTTCTTTACGTGAAGGCAGCGAAGCTTTTGAAAACGGTGTATTACAGTTGGAGGATGGATCCCTGGAGCTTCACAGTGGCATGCTAGAACTCAAAAACGGAACTGCTCAATTGTTAGATGGCACCCTCTCTCTTTATGATGGCGCTCTAGATCTCCAAGACGGAACTCTTCTTTTAAGAGACGGAATGGTTTCCCTTCAAGATGGTGTTGTAGAATTGAAAAATGGCAGCGCCCAAGTAGCAGAGGGGGCTTTGGCTCTTTCGGACGGTCTTATTTCTTTCGGAAATGGTGTCATTGAACTAAAGGATGGTACAGTCTCTCTATACGACGGTGCTATCACACTGTATGATGGTATTGTAGAATTACATGATGGTATCATTACGTTCAAAGATGGCACATTCCAGTTGAGAGATCAGACATCCCATCTGGGCGAAAAAATCAAGGAAGGAATCTCTGATCAAATCGATGAAATGCTGGGAAGGGATATTCCCATTTCCTCCTTCGTCTCCCCAAAAAACACCAATGTAATCAGCGTCCAGTTTGTTATGAGGACAGACGACATTACCATACCCATGCCACAGGAAGAACCCGAAGAAGAGGAACCTCCTTTATCTCTGTGGCAACGCGTATTGGCTTTGTTTGGACTATAAGAAAAAAAGAGGACATGGCTAAAGGCGTGACCTCATAAGGACATCTTCAAGATTTAAGGGGAAGGCAGGCATTGCAGCAGCAATACCTGCCTTTTCCTATCCGTTAT
>CAWVKD010000011.1:0-5382 GCA_963929765.1 Clostridia bacterium
AATGGCACGTTATTCGGCCTTTTTTGCTCTTGGACTGATTGCAGGGGATGAGGAGATTTGTACTGCGTTCAGTTATCACGCCACAGCCGCCCCTCTGCTGCACCTGGGGGTCCACATCGTTTTCTGCGATGTGGAGCCGGATACCGGAAATATAGATGCATCGATGATTGAGCCGCTGATAACCACCCGTACAAAGGCGGTGATTACAAATGACCAATGGGGGCACCCATGTGATAAAGAAGCGGTCTTGGCCATTTGCAGAAGATATAACTTGCGGTATGTCGAAGATTGCTCCCATGCGCATTTTGCGCAGTATAAGGGAAGATACACAGGCACATTCGGCGATATTGCCTGTTGGAGCCTGCAAGGCAGAAAACTCCTTTCCGGCGGCGAAGGGGGTATTCTTTTGACGGATGATCAGGATATTTATGAGCGCGCAGTACTCCTGGGGCACAATTTGAAGCGTCCAGCACAAAGCGTAAAAAATGATTTTTATCGTCCGCTTGACCGTACCGGATATGGACTGAAACTAAGAATGCATCCCCTTGCAGCATTAATGATTAACCATGAACTGGAGCATTATTGTTTTTCTTGGATCGAATCCCGTAAAAAAACGCTGTCTTACTTCCAGTCTCGTTTGAAAAGAACCTTGCTGATGCCCATGGAAATCAAGGATTATGTCTCTTCCATGGGTGCATGGTATGGATTTATGCCGCGTCTGGCTCCGTGTATCAGACCTTACCGGCAGCATTTTGTGGATTGGATGAACGATAAAGGCTTGCAGATGAGTATTCCAAAGTCCAGACCGATTCCGGACTATCAGTTGTTCCAGCCCGATCAATTCAAAATCGGAACATTTACAAAACACTCCGTTGGAAATTGCCCCAAAGCACAAAACTATTATCAGTCTATCGTCAGCATTCCTACCTATACGTTTGAGGAATACGATCTGATTAACCGATACATCGACGCGATTGACAAATATGGGAGGGAATTTTTTGCAGATAAAAGATGACTGCTCTTTGCCTAGCATCGTTCAAATTCATAAAGATATTTTTGGGGCGGACTTTCCCATGGAAAGCTTCCAGAAAAAAATAAAGTTAGGACACTCGCTGCACAAGATTGGATTTTATGAAAATGAAACTCTTGTAGGGTACTGTATTGTTATACAATACGATGAGAAATCGTCCCTGCACGCATGGGTGGGAGGAGTTCTACCATCCTTTCAGGGGCGTGGGTTTTTCTCTCAGTTTTATGACTGGCTGATTCAGTGGGCACGGGCAAGTGGTTACCACTATGTGACAGGAAATACAGATAACTATAAACCCAGCATGCTTACGCTCCTTATAAAAAAAGGCTTTGATATCATTGGCGTTGAAGATACAACTTATGGTGATGGGAATAAAATTTTGTTTCGTTATAAAGTATGTACGCCCGTTTCACTTAGAATCAGCATTATAAGTTCCTGCAATCTACAGTGCTTCTTCTGCCATCACGAAGGCATTGCCCTAACAGGGGGAAAGCGACTACAGATTTCACAGATCGAACGTCTTCTCATTCAGGCAAAAAAGAATGGTGTAAATGAAATTACCATCACAGGTGGTGAGCCGGCCCTCTATCCGGAGGGAGTCAATTTTATCCTGCAATACTGTAGCGGCTGGAGCAACCCACCGGCGATTAAAATTGCGACAAACGGTTTGCTCTGGAGCGAACAGCAACTGCGCGATATGAGCCAATACAAAGGGAAGCTGGATTTTCATGTTTCCTGCCACAGCCTTGATGCTGCATCTATGGGAAAGATCTGCGGAAATTCTGTTTCATCTGACCATTATTCTTGGCTCTTTTACTATCTGAAACAGTACGGGATTGCGTATAGAATTAACACAACTGTACTAAAGGGGTTGAATGATTCACCCGAGGCAATGATTCAGATGATTGATTTCTGCTTTGCACACCATATACCCAAAATTCATTTTATGGAATTGCTGGTGACAAAGGCACAGAAACGACTTCATCAATACTATGTTTCATTTTCGGATATAGTTTCAGCTGCTCTCGGTGTGCTTTCAAAAACGTACAATATTTCCCTGGAATTTGAGAGCGAAAAGAAACGAACTTATACGGTTTCTTGTGGTACGGAAAGCTTGTTGGTTACTTTTTACCGGCTTACATGCAGAACAGATTGCAGTCATTGTTTGACAGACAATGACATACGAATTGGAGCGGATGGAATGATCCATCCTTGTTACATGGAGGAAATGACCTGCGGCAATGCAGTTGAGTCACTGGCCGACTCACTTGATGCACTGAAGAAATTCCTGAGCTGTAGAGACCCTGCTTTTGGGGCGGAATGCCTATACTGGGGGGATTAAATGAAAGTCTGGATGGATGCAAAAGGAGTTGCATTGTTCCCGGAGTCTGAACTGGAGCAGGGCGTTGTGGAAGCTGAGCAGGCGGCGACAAAACTGGCCTTTCGAGTTCGGAATGTAGTTCCTAATTGTACAGAGGTTTGGAATATTGTTCCGTCACAGAATATCTTCAAAATTTCTCTTCAAAGACGTGAGGTCATAGTGCCGGACGATTTAGATAGCGCAATGTATCTTTATATATTACGTGTGATTGTGGACAAGCTGCTTCTATGGTATGGAAGCCTCCCTCTCCATGGTGCTGCAATTACCTGTAGAGACAATGCCTTTTTCCTTTTTGCCCAGTCCGGGCACGGTAAATCCTTTTTTTCTAATCAGTTGCGTATGTATCGAGCTGGGATAAATCTGGTGGGCGATGACCACATCATTCTCTCAAATGGAAGAATTTATGGGAATACACTCCATCGAATCAGAGGCAGGGATGGCAAAAATATATCCTACGCATCTAATAGCGGTGTGGCAGTCTGTCCCACCTATCGGATTGCTTTCTGTATAGCATTAGACCCGGGGGTTAACCAGGTCACCCTACTTTCTCCTGAGGATTGGGGGAAAGAATTGGCTTCGGTTTCGGCATTTAAATATCTTATGCAGCAACCGGTATTTGCTGGAAGAAGATATCTAGTTCCACAACTTGAAAACGAGGTAACAATGGACGATTGTGATACATTGGTGAGATCTCTATTCCTGGATACAGGAAAAATATATAAGCTGCAGGGCAACTTTGATTTCATAGAAAAAACGCTGCGTGAATTTGTCAAATAAAGAGACAAGGGAGATGAACGTAATGGGTATTGTTGGGCTTTTCAGTTCCATAGCTCTTTTTGTGATCTTAACGATTCAAAAGTGGTCTGTTCCGTTTATCTGCCTTGTCGCGGGGGCTGTTATTGCCATTACTAGCAGGATTCCGTTATGGAATGCATTTTTTGATTACTATGCTTCCGGATTTGCAGATTTTAGCTCCAGCTGGTTTCTGCCTTTTGTGTCTGGTGCATTGTTTGGAAAGTGCATGCAGGATAGCGGAATGTCTGATGATATTGCTGACGTGATTTATAAAACAGTTCGCGGGCACTCTATTTTAGTAATATTGATTGTTTCGGCATTTCTGGCCTATGGCGGTATCAGTACGTTTGTCATTGCTTTTACCGTGGCACCGATTGCCATCTCTTTATTCGAAAGAGAGGCAATTGATAAAAGGCTATTACCTGCAGCGATTTTACTTTGCCCGACAACGGTTTGTATGACGATGCTTCCCGGGACGCCCTCAATTCAAAATATGATTCCAACCCAATACTTGGGAACAACGATCTATGCTGCACCTCGATTCGGGATAGCAATTTCAGCAGTTACCTTGTTACTCGGATATGCTTATCTGTCTTATAAAGCAACCAGACTTTCCAGAAAAGAGTCGTCTCCTACTGTAAATTTATCTAAAGTAGAGGATACAGGGCAGAAACTTCCCTCATTTCTGCCCTGTATCCTCCTATGGACGTTGTCTTTCTTTTTTATTAAATATGGTGTTGAAAGCCGTGCAGCCGTTTCGGGGGCTTTGTTGGTGGCCTCTGCGTCCTGTATCCTTTTGAGTGGAAAGCACATGCAGATTCAAACGGTAATTAATACAGGTACGTGGCAAGGGCTTAGAACATTGGCAATTACATCGTGTATTATGGGATACGGGAACATTGTTCAGTCTTCTAGTGCCTTCCGGTTCGTTGTTGAGAATATTTACCAGCTCTTTGATTCTCCACTTGTTTCCAGTATCTTGTCCATAAATGTTATTGCGGCAATGACCGGGTCATCTACAGCTAGTCTGCAACTCTTTTTTAAATTGTTTGAGAGTCAGATTTCACTTTTAAACTATACGCCGGGCGAGATTCACCGCATTGTTGCGGTTGCCTCCGGAGGATTGGATTCTATGCCATACGCAACCGGCGTGGTCACTGCAACAGACGTTGTTAAATTGGATCTTTCGACTACATACATTCACATCTTTATTACCTGCGGTGTGATTCCACTCCTAGCACTGATATTGATTTTGATTGTTTTTTTGTGAAACAATTCACAGGGATAGGAATAATATATTCGATTTGATATTTTATCAACCACTCGCCTAGCGAGTGGTTTTCTTTATATAAAAAGGCGGGTCTTCCATGTTGATTCGATAGCCCGCCTTTTCGTGGTGTACCAGGCCTCGGTAATAACTCGGTGGTGAAAGTCCACCACAGGCTTGGTAGTAGGAACTGTAAACCGAAGGCAAGGTGGGCCATCGTGAGGTGGAATCTGAAGAAAGCAGGATATGGAGGCTGCGCAGTACCGACACGGGCAAACTCCCGGTCTGACGAATAGGAATCACATACAAGGCAGTGCAAAGCGGACGAGTCCTCCAAGCAAGACGAAGTCTAATGCTACCCGAACTTTGCGTTGTAAATGCGGCAGATTATAGGAGGAAGGTCACTCTCATCTATAGTGGTTCAAAATTACGGTCGCCGGCTCATACAAAAAACACATCATGGACGGAAGTGGGTTAATACTCGCAAGATGCTTCGTGTGATGACTGATGCCGAGCCTTACATGCCAAAGCTGAAGGGCCATCCGTTAACCATGATGCCATCGCCAGAAACCATAAATTCCGCACTACGGTTCCCGCTCACGCACTCGATCCCTTTAGGATACCTGCCTGACAAGAACAGGACTCGTTGGTTCCTAGATCCGACCCAGTCTCTATCCTCATCGGGCTCTAATTCCAGGTAAGGACCATCCACCAGGATGTCTGTAGCTGCCAGAAGGCGATCTACCTCCTGATTGCCCATATCCAGTAATTCCTCATACAGGTACCCAGTAAACACGAGCACCGACAGGCCGTTCTCCTGGCACCACTCAGCCAAATCGGCAAGACCCTCAGCCTGAAGAATTGGCTCCCCACCTATGAAAGACGCACCTTCAATCCCATAGTGCTCTC
>CAWVKD010000012.1:0-8503 GCA_963929765.1 Clostridia bacterium
CATAAAATAATAATAAAAAGAAAAGAGAGCTAACTGACTAATCAAAATCAGTTAGCTCTCTTTTTATGAATAATGAAAAAATGTTGCCAAATCGTTGCCACGGAGGACCTTAACCCTTCAAAAACCCAGTCATATCAGGCGTTTCCGGGCCTCTGAAATCATTCCCACTCGATTGTCGCGGGCGGCTTACTCGTGATGTCATAAACAATGCGATTGATACAACGCACCTCATTGACAATCCGAACAGATATTTTATCCAGCACCTCATAGGGAATGCGCGCCCAATCAGCAGTCATAAAATCTGTGGTAGTAACACCTCGTAAAGCAAGTGTATAATCATATGTCCGACCATCTCCCATAACGCCAACAGATCTCATGTCAGTTAAAACCGCAAAGTATTGGTTAATGTCGTACGACAATCCAGCATTTGCAATCTCCTCACGGAAAATAGCATCTGCATCTCGTAAAATTTCTAATTTCTCTTTGGTGATTTCGCCAATGACACGAATGGCAAGGCCTGGGCCAGGAAATGGTTGACGCATGACTAAGTACTCTGGCAGTCCCAATTCCCTTCCCAATTGTCGCACTTCATCTTTGAATAAAAGTCGTAGTGGTTCGATAATCTCTTTAAAATCTACAAAATCTGGTAAGCCCCCAACATTATGGTGACTTTTAATAACTGCGGCATCTCCCAAACCAGATTCTATCACGTCCGGATAGATAGTACCCTGGGCCAGAAAATCAACTGCCCCAATTTTCTTTGCTTCTTCTTCAAAGACGCGGATAAACTCTTCGCCTATAATTTTCCGTTTCCGTTCTGGATCTGTTATTCCTTCTAATTTTTTTAAAAAACGGGATTCAGCATCGATATGAATAAAGCGGATCTCCCCATCCGAAAACACTGCGTCTACTTCCGCGCCCTCATTTTTTCGCATCAAACCATGGTCAACAAAAATACAGGTGAGCTGCTTTCCTATTGCCTGTTTCAGCAATGCTGCTACAACAGAGCTATCTACACCCCCAGATAAAGCCAAAAGTACTTTTCCGTTTCCTACTTTTTCACGCATGGCATGGATCATATCTTTACAATAGTCCCCCATGGTCCAGTCACCTTTTGCTTTACACACTTTGTAGAGGAAATTGTGCAACATCGACAAACCATGTGCTGTATGATTTACTTCAGGATGATATTGTAATGCATATAACTTTCTCTCTACGTCTTCCATCGCAACCACAGGACAAGCCGCTGTTTTGGCTGTTACCCGGAACCCTTCTGGCGCTGTTTCAATATAATCGCCGTGACTCATCCAAGAAACCCCTGTTTCTGGCAGATCAGAAAAGAGTTGGCTGTTTTTACTATATTGAGTCGGTGTTTTCCCATATTCTCTGGCACTTGCCGTTTCGGCCATTTTTACCTCGCCGCCCAAGCTTTGAGCCATCATCTGTGCACCGTAGCAAATCCCCAAAATGGGTATCCCCATTGAGAAAATTTCTTTTTCAACATGGGGCGCATTTTCTTCATAAACACTATTAGGTCCACCGGTAAAAATAATCCCAATGGGAGCCTTTGCTTGAATTTCAGAAAGCGGCATAGTATAAGGATGTACTTCACAATAAACATTACATTCTCTCACACGTCGGGCAATGAGTTGATTGTACTGTCCGCCGAAATCTAAAACAACAACTAATTCATGTTTCATCTTGTCCCTCACTTCTTCCTGAATGACTGGATTCAATCATGGCCTTTCAGCCTTTCCTAACTTGGGTAATTGGGTGATATCGACCGCTCGAAGCTGATCACTCCGGCCTTGACTACGTACCATCACAATAGCACTTGCTGTATCAATCGACGTTACACAACTGACAGAATGTTCTACCGCACACCTTCGAATTTTAAAGCCATCTGTATCCTGTTTCCTGCCTCGGGTCGGGGTGTTCACCACTAAATCCACTGTGCCACTTGCGATCAGATCCAAAATATTGGGACTTGGTTCGGACACGCGATTCACCTTTTGGACGGGAACGCCTGCTTCTTCCAATGCCTTGCAAGTGCCTGAAGTGGCAAAAAGGGAAATCCCCATTTCAGCCAGTCTTCTGCCAATGCCAACCACTTCTCCCTTGTCTTCGTCCTTTACCGTCAAAATTACCCGGCCACCTTTTTTATCGGGTACACGCATCCGTGCGCCTTTCAATGCTTTAAGCAGAGCTTGAGGGAATGTTTCTGAAAGCCCCAGAACTTCTCCTGTAGATTTCATCTCAGGGCCGAGGCCTGTATCTACATTGGTCAGCTTTTCAAAAGAGAATACTGGCATTTTAACAGCATAGAACGGTGCTTCTGGGTAAATGCCCGTTCCATAACCCAGTTCAGACAGTTTAGCCCCCAGAATGACTTTAGTGGCCAAGTCAATAATCGGCACCCCTGTCACTTTGCTAATATAGGGAATGGTGCGGGAAGAACGAGGATTGACTTCAATCACATACACCGTGTCATTGTAAATAACGAATTGAATGTTCACCAAACCTATGACACCAAGGGATTGAGCCAAGTCTTTTGTATAACGTAAAATAGTTTGCTTGTGCTTTTCTTCAACATGTAATGGTGGATAGACGGAAATACTGTCTCCAGAGTGAATGCCAGCTCTTTCTACATGTTCCATTATACCTGGGATGAGAAGATCTGTACCATCAAAAACACCATCTACCTCCACTTCTCGGCCCATCAGATACTTATCAATCAAGATAGGATGTTCCTGTCGCACTCGATTGATGATTTTCATGTACTCTGTGATATTCCGATCAGAATAGGCAATTTCCATTCCCTGACCACCCAGTACATAGGAGGGTCGAACCAAAACTGGATAACCTATCTCATTGGCTGCTGCCACAGCCTCCTCTGTGGTGAAGACGGTTCTGCCTTCTGCCCGGGGAATGTTCAACTTCCGTAAGATCTCGTCAAATCGTTCCCGGTCTTCCGCAGCGTCCACACCATCAGGTGACGTCCCCAAAATAGGAACACCCATATCTGCCAATGCCTTTGCTAATTTGATGGCTGTTTGCCCGCCAAACTGCACAACAGCTCCCCAAGGCTTCTCTACTTCTACTACATTTTCTACATCTTCTGGCGTCAATGGTTCAAAATACAGCCGATCTGCCACGTCAAAGTCGGTCGAAACCGTTTCCGGGTTATTATTGATGATAATTGTCTCACATCCCAGACGTTTCAATGCCCAAACACTGTGAACAGAACAATAGTCAAATTCTATACCCTGTCCAATCCGAATAGGACCAGAGCCCAAAACAAGGATTCTCTTTTTTCCTGTTTCCCTAACATTCGACTCATTCTCCATGTCATATCCAGAATAGTAATATGGAGTTGCTGCATCATACTCTGCTGCACATGTATCTACCATCTTGTAGGTGGGTAAAATTCCCCAGTCTTTCCGCATCTTTTTGATGGTTTTTCGATCCAATCCGCTGAGTTCGCCAATATAAGTATCGCCAAACCCCATCTCTTTGGCTTCCCGCAACAGATTAGCATCCAGTTTTTCCGTTGCAAGCATATGTTCCATCTCTACAATGGAACGGAACCGATCCAAAAACCAAACATCAATTTTGGTTACTGCATTGATTTCCTCGGGGGTCATTCCTCTCCGAAGGGCCTCTGTCACTACAAAAATACGCTCATCATCCACAAGGTGCAGCCGCTCTGCAATTTCGTCATCCGAAAGGGCACTGAGTTTATTCAGACGTAAGCTATATACATTTAGTTCCAAAGAACGGACCGCTTTCATCATCGCTCCTTCAAAGGAACTGGCAATGGCCATAACTTCTCCTGTTGCCTTCATTTGCGTTCCGAGTGTCCGGCTGGCCGTTACAAATTTATCAAAAGGCCATTTGGGAATTTTCAACACACAGTAGTCTACTGTCGGTTCAAAGCACGCCATAGTTGTTTTGGTGACTGCATTGGGGATTTCATCTAGTCGATATCCAAGGGCAATTTTAGATGCTACTTTGGCAATGGGGTATCCCGTGGCCTTGGAAGCCAAGGCAGAAGAACGGCTGACCCGTGGATTTACCTCAATCACAGCATATTCAAAACTATCAGGGTTGAGCGCAAATTGAACATTGCATCCTCCTTCAATTTTCAGTGCAGTGATGATCTCCAAAGCAGCTGTACGCAGCATCTGATATTCCTTGGCTGCAAGCGTTTGGGTAGGTGCCACGACAATGGAATCACCTGTATGGACACCCACAGGATCTACATTTTCCATAGAACAAATGGTAATAGCATTACCAGCTGCATCCCGCATCACTTCAAATTCAATTTCTTTCCAACCGGAAATACAGCGCTCTATAAGAATTTGCCCTACCCGTGACATACGAATACCGCCACTGGCAATTTCCTGGAGGGCCGGTGCATCATATGCAATACCGCCTCCTGTACCTCCAAGGGTATAGGCAGGACGAACAATCACCGGATATCCGATTTTGTCAGCAAAAGTCAGCGCATCTTCTACTGTCTCCACAACGAGGCTTTCTACGCACGGCTGATGGATTTCCTCCATTGTATCTTTAAAGCCTTGACGATCTTCTGCCCGGCGGATAGAGTCCGCAGAAGTCCCTAGCATTTTGATGCCATATTTCTCAAGTGTTCCGTTTTCATATAGCTGCATAGCCATATTCAAACCAATTTGCCCTCCTAATGTGGGCAAAATAGAATCCGGCCGCTCCATTTCAATAATTTGAGTTACAGATGCCAAATTCAGTGGCTCAATATAGACATGATCTGCAATATCTTGGTCTGTCATAATCGTTGCCGGGTTGGAATTAACCAAAACAACTTCTATTCCCTCTTCTTTCAAAGAGCGGCACGCCTGGGTTCCTGCATAGTCAAATTCCGCCGCTTGTCCAATAACAATAGGGCCGGAACCGATAACCAGTACTTTATGAATATCTTGATTGATTGGCATATTCTGACCGTTCCTTTCGCATTAGCTATCCTTACAGAAAGCAGGTTTTTGATCCTGCTCATTGTGTTTCATCACATCTCAGCGCTTGTTCGATGCACCTTCGCGTGTGATCGTCAATGACTCTTAAAAATCTAGATTTCCTCACAGAGAGGCCACAAATGTATCGTATGGATTAACTCCACCATATGAGACTGCCTTTTGCTCTGGTGTAAATTGAACCGAAAACACATGGTCTTTTTGATACCGTAATCCTTCTACTGTTCCGTCGTTGACATGTTCATAGGAAATCGAGGCTATCTCCGGATCAACACTATCCCTCTCTACGGTATAACCATGGTTCTGTGTCGTTACAACCACCTGGCCCGTCTTCATATCTCTGACAGGATGACTGCTACCTCTATGTCCGTAAGGCAGTGCTGATACTTGCATTCCAGCAGCAAGCGCAAGCAACTGATGGCCTAAACCAATGCCAAACATTGGAATGGAGCTGCCATATAATATCTTGATTTCTTCCACAATCGAACCACAGTCCATAGGATTGCCTGGTCCGCCTGATAAGAAAACACCATCATATCCTTCTTGCAAAAGGGCTTCCCCTCGGGTGTTGGCTGGATAAACCGTCACATCACATCCTCTTTCAGTGAACGCAGAAAGGACACTATTGGAGATACCAAAATCTAACACAGCCACTTTTTTCCCATCGCCCGGAATATGCATCTTCTCCTGAGTTGTCACTTTTTGTACAAAATCTGTCTCTTGATATTGTCGTAAAGATTCTAGGAGTTCCTGTGCAGAAAAAGACTCCGCAAAGGTCAGCATTGCTCTCATCGTGCCCTGACTGCGGAGTATTCGGGTTAATGCGCGGGTGTCTATACCGCTGATCCCGGGAATTTCATGCTTTTTTAAATATTCATTCAAAGTACCAATACAACGGAAATTACTTCCTCTCGGTGATAAGTGACGCACAATCAATGCGGAAATCCAAGGCTGTCGAGATTCTTCATCTCCATCACAGACCCCATAATTCCCGACCAATGGATATGTCATGACAATCCCCTGTCCTGCATATGCGGGGTCAGTTATCATTTCTTGATATCCTGTCATAGCGTTGTTGCATACCAAATGAAACATTGCCTCCCGAGGTGCACCAATAGCTTCCCCTGTAAATAACATTCCATTTTCCAGCAAAAGAGTTGCTTTCATCCGGTTGTTTTCCCTCCTCTTGGCAGGTTTATCCTACTCTAATTCAATGCGCTTTCTCATATTCTCTTTATTGTATAAAATTGTACCTTAAACCCAGGCAAAACGCAACACCATTTCCTGTCCTTTCCCGGTTGTTTTACATTTCTGTTAAGAATGGACAGATTCCAGCAAAATACGTCCTCTTTTTTTCGTCGGAATATTCTTCTTTGATTTGGGAAATACTGTATACATTGAATACCAGATAACAAATCTTTCCTCGTCTTCCATGGAAAAAGGAGGTCTTCATTATCGCTATTGCATTTTTTCGCACAATCATTCTCTATCTTTTCCTGGTTATCGGAATCCGCTTGATGGGTAAACACCAAGTAGGGGAATTGGAACCATCGGAGCTGGTACTTGCAATGCTTCTTTCAGATCTTGCCTCTGTTCCTATGCAGGATTTTGGAATTCCTCTGCTCAATGGTATTATCCCTATTGTTACTCTTCTCTGTATCGCTATGATTATATCTGTTTTGACCGTACACAGTCTGCGCTTCCGTGCCCTCATCTGCGGACGCCCCAGCGTTATTGTGGAACGAGGCCGCCTCAAGCAGGCCGAGATGAAAAGGAATCGATTTACCGTAGATGAATTGATGGAGGAACTAAGGCAGCAGGGCGTTACAGATATCTCTACAGTGGAATTCGCTATTTTGGAAACCAGCGGACAACTTTCTGTACTTCTGTTTCCAGAATACCAAACTGCTTCTGCCAATCAATTGCCTCCTGTTCCAGAAGGAGGGGGGCTCCCTCTCCCTATCATCAACGATGGCCGTTTGATCCGCGAGAATCTTAAATTGCGTGGAATTGATGAAGCATGGCTTCAAAAGCAACTCGCCATGCGTGGATTTTCCCACTATGAAGAAGTTTTTCTCCTGACGGTTGATCAGGATCTTCGCGTGTATTTTGCTCCCAAGGAGGTATCATCTTGAAACGGCTCTGGATCTCTCTGGCAGTACTAGTCTTCCTTCTTTCTGCTGCTCTTGTCAGCAATCGGGTACTGCATCACATTACAAATGATATGGCCGATCTGCTTCGGCAAGCAGAAGAGAGCTTCCAAAGCGGAGATTACCAGCAGGCTTTGTGTCTTACTCAACATGCCCGCCAAAAGTGGGAAGAATCCAGCGGATATTTATACACTGTTCTCCGTCATACAGAAAGTGACGCTATTTTAGTTTTGTTCACCCAAGTAGAACATTATCTGGAGCAACAGGAACCTGGTGGTGAGTATTCTGCTTGTAACGCAGCTCTCATTGCCCAAATAGAACTGCTATATGAAATGGAACAGCTCAGCTTGAAAAACCTATGGTAACTTATGGTAACTTGCAATGTCCTTAATCAGCTTACATGGGACTCCATATAGGGAGTAGGGAAGCAACAAAATATAAAAACCAAATCATTATAAAGAAAAGCAGTGAATGCTTCCATCGAAAAAAGAATTCCATCCATTCTTTTGTCAAATCCTCTATCCAGTTAGGCCGAATAAAACCTGCTCCCACCACTTCACCTGCCAAGGATAGCTGCTTCATGGCTAGTATCACTGTCCAAACATGACAGAGATCGGTTATAACCTGAAATGATTGATCTTTCCCCTTTCGGCTGGCTGACATATGGCGCAGAAATTCTAACATCGTGCCTGCCTGCTCGTCAGTAAAAATTGTCTCACCTGGTATGCCCTTTTCAATTAGATACCGCCGCATAGCCATTGTGTTTGGAGAGGGGAGATACGCTGTTCCTCCTGTCCCCACCAAAATCCAACGCTGTTTCCCAGGCCGAAAACATTTCAAAGCTTTATGTAAACGAGCTTCTTGTTTGGAATCATTTTCTTTTCCCTTCCCATCTTCTGTGCCGTCTACCACAAGATACGTCTCTTCCCCTTGGAATGGAACAGATAGATAAAGAAGGGATAGTAAAAAAAACAATGAAACAACCGTAAGGTAACTGCTAAAAAACACCGGTATATAAAGTATACTTGACAAAAATGTGCCTGGCTCACAAAAAAGCAAAATAAGGACGGAAATAGCACCCAACACAAGTAAAAAAACAGCGCTGCCCCAAAAGACAGATGAACGGCCTGTTGCCTTTCCTTTTTGAAGTTTACCATTGGCAAATAAAAAACCCGCTATGCCCATCAAACACAATGGTACAATGATGAGAGCAAAGCACCGGAGGGCAAACCAAAGTGCATTCATCCCTCCTACGCAAAACAATGCGCCTGTCAATACAGACAGTAAGCCAACTCCAGCACCAATCCAATGCACCACTCTTCTAGGAAAGCGAAACAAGCCATATCC
>CAWVKD010000013.1:0-16543 GCA_963929765.1 Clostridia bacterium
TTTTTCAATAACAGGACAAGTTTGCCTTGGCTCTAAAATTCCAAATTTACCTGGTACTAATTGATCTGTTGCTGTGATATGGCGCGCTTCCATTATGCCATACTCCAACTCAAAACAAAAAGGGACTGCAACTGTTTTGCCGAGATGCAAAAACGATTCAATCCAAGGTAATGTCTCAGGCTCTGGAGAAACTCCAACAAAAAGGAAGATGGTTTTGGCCTTTAACAACGGTATGAATTGAAGCAGTTTTGATAATAATGCTTGATCTGAACGGTGTCTTGCTTCTAAAGATACTTCCTTTTGGGCCTTCCACAAGTATTCTCTAAGACTTACTTTACTTTGTTTCATAATGAATTTCTTCTTGTACCATCTTTGAAATTTCGTCACCGCATAAGATACGTACCAAGGTAAGTCCAAATTCAACTGCAGTACCAGGAGCGCGTCCGGTTATGACACGACCATCTACAACTGTATTGGTGTTGATCATAGTGGCGCCATTCCCCATTTCTGATTCTAATCCTGGATAGCAGGTGGCATTATGACAGTCTAAAATCCCCTGTTCCGCCAACAAGAGAGGCGCTGCACAAATAGCCGCCAAATATCTCCCCTTTGCATAAGCGATACGAATCAAGCCCATTGCTCCTTGATTGGCCCGTATAGATTGTACGCCATCGCTTCCACCCGGAAGCATCAGCAGTTCCAGTTCATCCAGATCCACTTCTGACAATGTAATGTCTGCTTCCACCTGAATGCCATGAGCCCCTGTGACAACCTTACCGTCAATACCTACCAACTTTGTGTCAACGCCTGCACGGCGTAACAAATCAGTTGGCGCAATAGCTTCCATTTCTTCAAAACCATCGCCCAAAAGAATATAAACCATACTTCTTCTCCTTTTCAAAAGATGATACGATAAATTTCATCTCCAACCTCTTCTGGCGTGCGAATCTTATTTTTTTGAACACACGGAATCATGGTCCATTGATTATACTCTGCCGCTGCTAAAGCTGTTTCCCGGCATAATGCAAGATATGATTCATCCACTTCATGAATATCTCCCTGTGTTCCTGTTGATCGTTCGCGGCTTCGTAGAAGTTGGACTGAAACATCTGTTGGCATATCTAAAAACAGAACCAAATCCGGGATGGGAAGGCCCAGTTTACAGTATTCAAAATCAAACAACCACCGGAAAAAAGCTTCTCTTTCTCCTCGAGGAAGCTTTGCTGCCTGGTGAATGGCATTCGAAGTTGTATATCGATCTGAAATCAATAGGCCACCCGACTCATATATATCTTTCCATTCCATTTGATAAGACGCATATCGGTCAACTGCATAAAAGGTAGAGGCAGCATACGCGTTAACATCAGACGGATGTGTTCCAAAAGCACCATTTAAGTACATGCGCACCAGTGTAGAAGATGGTTCTTCATATCTTGGAAAATACAAACGGTAAAATGGTTTTTGTTCTTTTTGTAAACGTTGACACAGTAACTCAAGTTGCGTTGACTTTCCCGAACCATCAGTTCCTTCTAATACGATCAATCTTCCTGCCATGTTTTCCTCCTACTCACCGCGTATTCTCGCACCAAACGATGCAAAAAGAAACAGAGGCAGCTTGCACATCCGACCAAATCGCTTCGGTTCTCGAATCAGACGATACAACCATTCTAAACCCAATTTTACCCACAGATCTGGCGCCCGCTTGACCTGTCCGGCAAATACATCCAAAGAACCGCCAAGGCCAGCCATCAATTGTACATTCAGTTCATCCATATGGTTTTGCATCCAATATTCCTGTTTGGGGGCACCAAGACAAACAAATAAAACTTTGGCACCACTTTGATTGATTTCTTTAACGACAGACGCATCTTCCTTGAAATAGCCGTCATGTACGCCGCTAATTATTAAACCTGGGTACTGTTGTTGCAAACGTTCTGCCGCCAAAGCGGCAACACCTGGTTTAGCACCTAATAAAAACAGAGATTCGTTGCGCTTTGCAAGTTGTTCCATTAGACGGGAAGCAAAGTCAATTCCTGCTACTTTTCCCTTGAGAGGACGTTTCAAAATTTTTCCTGCATGCACCACACCAATGCCATCTGGTAACACAAGAAAAGCATGGTTCAACACATTCAATAAATCCGGCTCTTTCTGACACATATAAACAATTTCTGAGTTCGGCGTTACAACATATCCTTTTTTCTCTGGATGATCCAATAGAGAGACTGCTCGTGTAACTGCCCCCTGTAATGTTAGATTGTCAAAAGAAACACCCATAATATCTACTTTTTCCTGCTCCTCAGGCATTGTACCACCTCAATATAAAGCGCTATTTGTTGGATTATACCATATAAAAAGACAAATGTCTATTTCTGATTTGCATTCTTTCTCAATTGATGCGATACCAAAATCATCCTATGCAAGAAAAAAAGACACACTCTGATACTAGAGCGTGTCTTTTTATTTACTTACTTCTTCAAAACAATACCATAAACAGTTCCAAATGCACCGGATGCGTTGGCTTCGTCATAGTCAATATGCATTGCAGTAGCATGTTTTGTACCAACACGAGCAACAACTTCATCAAATACCAATGCACGCTCGCCTTCAATTTTCACTTGAACCATTTCGCCATCTTCAATGCCATATTTCTTACCATCCTCTTCTGAAATATGTACGTGACGTTTTGCTACAATAACACCTTCAGAAAGTTCTACTTGGCCAGCAGGTCCTACCAATGTACACCCAGCACTACCTTCCAGCTTCCCACTTTCACGCACGGGAGGCGTCACACCAAGTGGACGAGCATCTGTAAAGGAAACTTCAACCTGGCTCTGCTTCCGGCAGGGACCAATAATAGATACATTTTTCAGGGTTCCTTTTGGTCCAACAATGTCCACTTTCTGATGGCTCAAAAACTGTCCAGGCTGAGACAAGTTTTTCTTCAGTTCAAGCTGAAACCCTTCGCCAAACAGTGTTTTCAAGTCTGCTTCTGTCACATGTACATGGCGTCCAGAGGATTCTACCAAGATTTTTAAATTACTCATGGGTTATTTTCTCCTTGTACTAAAATTTTTATATCAAAACTATTTGTGCCCTATGAAAATAATGTATCATCTTTTCTATGAAAAGGCAAGTGCTATTCTTTGAATCACCTATTTCCTGGTACAAAATTGTTACTTTCTTCTCAATTTTCACTTTACAATCCCTTATTTCATGATTATACTATACACAAAAATCAATGCATTACAACTATTTTATGTATTTGTTTTTCAATGCCCTTTGGGAAATGATAAACGTAATGTTTGTCATACAATACCTCTTTAACATGCTTTATTTTAACACGAGGTGAAGAGTTTGAGTGACCAGAGCAAAATACGCAATTTTTCCATTATTGCCCATATTGACCACGGAAAATCCACGTTGGCAGATCGGCTATTGGAACATTGCAACGCTGTTTCAGCCCGCGACATGGAAAGTCAGTTATTGGATAATATGGATTTAGAGCGGGAACGCGGTATTACTATCAAAGCCCGAGCAGTAAAATTAGAATATACAGCTTCTGACGGCGAAACATATTCTTTGAATCTCATCGACACTCCCGGCCACGTTGATTTTAATTATGAAGTTTCCCGCAGTCTTGCTGCCTGTGAAGGTGCTATTTTGGTGGTAGATGCTTCCCAAGGGATCGAGGCACAAACATTAGCCAATACCTATTTAGCAATCGAACACGACTTGGAAGTACTGCCTGTTCTCAATAAAATTGACCTCCCATCTGCTGATCCTAAGCGTGTAAAAGAAGAAATCGAGCGTGTCATTGGCATACCAGCCATGGATGCTCCTGAAATTTCTGCCAAAAACGGAATCAATATTGTTTCCGTTTTAGAAGATATTGTTTCCAATATTCCTGCTCCCCATGGCGATCCAGACGCTCCGTTGCAAGCACTGATTTTTGATAGCCAATATGACAGTTACCGGGGCGTCATTGTCTACCTGCGAGTGGTTAATGGTACCATTCGTCCTAACATGGATATCCGCATGATGTTTTCAGGCGCCGAATATAAAGTGGTTGAAACGGGTTTCTTGCGTCCAATCGGAATGGAACCGTGTGAATCACTCTCTGCTGGACAAGTCGGTTATCTCACGGCTAGTATTAAAAATGTAAAAGATACACGTGTTGGTGATACAGTAACATCTGTAGCACATCCTGCAGCCAAAGCGCTTCCTGGTTATCGAAAAGTACATCCTATGGTTTTTTCTGGCATTTATACTGTAGATGGTGCAAAGTATCCCGATCTGCGGGATGCATTGGAAAAGCTACAACTTAATGATGCCTCCCTATCCTTTGAACCAGAATCATCTGCAGCTTTGGGCTTCGGTTTTCGCTGTGGCTTTCTCGGTCTTCTTCATATGGAGATCATTCAGGAACGTTTAGAGCGAGAATATAATTTAGATTTGATTACGACAGCTCCCAGTGTCATATACCGTGTAACCAAGACAAATGGCGAAGTTTTGATGATCGATAATCCTCTGAATTACCCAAATCCTGCCGAAATTGAGTTGGCAGAAGAGCCCTTTGTTGCAGCAACTATTTTAACTCCTTCAGAATATGTAGGCAATATCATGGATTTATGTCAAGACCGACGTGGCGAATATAAAAATATGAATTATTTAGACGAAGACAGAGTCGAACTTCACTATGAATTACCTTTGAATGAAATTATCTATGATTTCTTTGATGCTCTGAAATCCCGCACCCGCGGATATGCCTCTCTTGATTATGAATTTTTAGAATATCGAACATCTGATTTGCTTAAACTAGACATTTTGTTGAATGGAGAAATTGTTGATGCGCTTTCTTTCATTGTTCATAAAGACAAAGCATATCCAAGAGGAAGAAAGATTGTAGAAAAACTAAAAGAAAACATTCCGCGTCAATTATTTGAAGTGCCTGTTCAAGCAGCCGTTGGCGGAAAAATCATTGCACGCGAAACCATCAAAGCAGTTCGTAAAGATGTTTTGGCCAAATGCTATGGTGGTGATATCACCAGAAAAAAGAAACTTCTGGAAAAACAAAAAGAAGGAAAAAAGAGAATGCGCAACCTCGGTTCTGTTAGTGTGCCACAGGAAGCATTTATGGCTGTTCTCAAATTGGATGAATAAAATAAACTCTATCAAAAACACCTTCTCTCAGTCAGGCATCTGCCTGTCTATAGAGAAGGTGTTTTTTTACCAAAGGATTTCTGTTGAAATATGAAAAAGGCATAGCATGTTTTTTGCGGAAGCAGGCAATGATAAAAAAGGAGGGATTGATTTGATTTCTACATTTTGGTACTTTATGATTTATAGTTTTTTGGGATTTTTAATAGAAGCAGCCTTTTCCAGACGGAAAAAAAGCAAAAAAAAGAGATCGAAAATGTCGTTATATCCTTCCCATATGCCCGGTATACGGTTTTTGCGCAATATTTTTGTTGTGTCTGCCATCTTCTATTCAGCATCATCCCATATTGTTATTTCTTTTTGGAACATTATTTGCAACAATTGTAGAATATGGAACTGGTACTTTTTACAACCGTATTCTCCATGTTTCATTTTGGAACTATAATCATATGCCCTATCACTTTCAGGGACAAATTTGTCTATTCTTTTCTTTCGCATGGGGCGGGTTAAGCGTTATTTTAACTTACACAATACAGCCATTGATTTTTATCTGTATAACTCACATCCCTTCCTCTTATTTTCTCCCCATATTTTACTTTTTCTTGGCTGACACTGCGCTTACTATGTGTCTACTATACCATTTTCAAACAACAAAAATTTTACGCTGGTACCAACCGCTATTTCATTATTCCAAAATTTATTTTTCCCGTTATACTTCTTTTTGCAATAAATAAAATATATCAATGAATACAAGATCAAATTTATGTGTGTTAAGTAAAACCACTTTCCATTATTGCATTTTTATTTTCATAGATTATAATGATACTCGTGTTTGATCGTTCTTATTTATATGGTGTATAGCATATTACCTTTACAGTGTTTTTTGCCACTTATTATATTTGGCACAGTATAAACATAATTCCTATCATAATTCCATTGTATCATTACATTCTTTGGGTTTCTGTTCTTGGGATAACTCATCCAAATATTTGTAAATGGTATAGCGTGAGACCCCTAATCTTTTTGCCACATATGGAACAGATTTTCGAAAAGAAAATGCATTTTTTTGTTCCAACATAGACATCAATTTCATTCTATCATCCTTATGAAAAACTCCAATTGGTTTTCCCACAGAAGCTGCACATTCTTCAAAGATATCCTCCAACAGTCCTTCCCCTTCTGGTAACAAGACACTTCTCAAATCTGCATCTGAATTCATTAAGTCAACTAAAATACGATTAGCATACGTCAAAGCACTCAGATCAAAATTAATACCCAAACCAAATGAATAATTTTCCCCTTTTATCCAAAAAGTTGTTGTTTTGACTTGTTTTCCTGTAGGTGTCGTAGCCAACAAGTTAATCATATCTTCTCCTGCTTCCAAATCTCTCGTTCGTCCCAATATATCCATGGTAGAACCAACAGACCTGCCAGAAACATGGCTATTATAAATAACTAAAATAGGGTGAGATGGGGTTTCCATATCATGCACTAATGTTTCACATGCAGAACCAAACATTTCCGCAATCCCTTTTGCTAATCGATCCAGTAGTTTCAGCATTTCTTCGCGTTCCATTTTTTCTCCAATGCTAACAGAATAAAGTATATCTCTATTGTAAAAAATAATTGACAAAACGTCAACTATTTTTATATTTGTAATAAGTGGAAAGCTTTCTTTTTTTCTGGTATACTAGTCCTACTTAATACAGGAGGATAGCTTATGAATACCACAGAACGCCGTGTTGCTTTAGAAGCAATTTTGAATCAAGCAAAAGAACCAATTACCGCTACTACATTCGCAGAACAATTTGGAGTAAGCCGCCAAATCATCGTGGGAGATATCGCTCTTCTTCGCGCCAGTGGTGTCCATATTTCAGCAACTCCACGTGGATATTTGATGGAAACAGATCGAGAGGGAGAACGTTATACCGTCGCCTGCCAACATGACGAAACAGGATTGAAAGAAGAATTATATACGATATCTGACCTGGGTGGGCATATTTTGGATGTTATTGTAGAACATCCTGTCTATGGACAAATTACAGGAAAGTTACACCTTCATTCTCGTTTTGATATTGATCGTTTCTGTGATCAATTGCAAAAGACGCAAGCCTCTCCCCTTTCCCTTTTAACAGAAGGAATCCATCTACATACCATTGCATGCCATGATCATGCTACCTATCTGCGTATTCTCCATGCTTTGCGTGAGAAACAGTTTCTTGTAGAATAATTCCCTGTTGACAATAAAAGACAGAATGCTTATAATGGACTTTACAAGTGTCTTGACACTTGTAAAGTCCATTATCTACGTCATGGGATGAATTATTGAAGAAAGTGTGGGACAAAAATGGAAGAAAAACAGAAGCAAAAAGGATTCAAAGCCTTTTTGGAACGGAAGCAAATTCATATCTCCGTCCAAGCGTATCTGATTGATGCATTAGGAGCAATGGCCCTTGGTTTATTTGCTTCTTTGCTGATTGGCACTATCATCAATACGGTTGGTACACAATTCAATCTTGCGTATTTGAATGAAATTGGCGGATTTGCCACTGCAATGTCTGGCCCAGCCATGGCTGTTGCCATCGGATATGCTCTCAAATGTCCGCCTTTGGTGCTATTTTCTCTGGTAGCAGTTGGCCATTCCGCCAATAGTTTAGGCGGTGCAGGTGGCCCACTTGCTGTCTTGGTCATTGCCATTGTAGCAGCAGAATTTGGTAAAGCAGTGTCGAAAGAAACAAAGATTGACATTCTTGTTACACCGCTTGTCACTATTTTTATTGGCGTTGCATTGTCAACATTGATCGCTCCTGCCATCGGAACTGCTGCCACTTGGGTAGGACAAGTCATTATGTGGGCAACAGAATTGCAGCCATTCCTGATGGGCATTCTCGTGTCTGTTCTTGTCGGTGTTGCCCTTACTCTCCCTATTTCCTCCGCTGCTATTTGCGCGGCTTTGAGTCTAACAGGTCTGGCAGGGGGTGCTGCTGTGGCAGGTTGTTGCGCCCAAATGGTCGGATTTGCTGTTATGAGTTTCCGTGAAAATCGCTGGGGCGGTCTTGTTTCCCAAGGTTTAGGTACTTCTATGCTCCAAATGGGCAATATTGTAAAAAACCCCCGTATCTGGATTCCTCCAACAGTTACAAGTGCTATTACTGGTCCCATTGCAACTTGTGTATTCCATTTGCAAATGAATGGTCCTGCGGTTTCTTCCGGGATGGGAACTTGCGGTCTCGTTGGACCCATCGGTGTCTATACTGGATGGATCAATGATATCACAGCAGGAGTGAAAGCTTCTATCACCGCCATGGACTGGATTGGACTTCTTTTGATTTGCATTATTTTACCCGCAGTCATCTGTTGGCTGATTGGTCTGGGTTGTCGCAAACTGGGATGGATTAAAGAAGGCGATCTGACATTGGATCTGTAATCTTTTTGCATCTATTCATGCAATAACCGAAAACAGGGTCACATATGTGACCCTGTTTTTTTTGGTTCTATTTCTGTTATCTTTTGCCCAGGCCTCATGCTTAAAAAGGAATGAAATTTCAATGAAATGATACAATATGTATGTTATACTATAATTGTTTTTATTGAACAACGAGCCTATACCAAAATCGGAGGAACATCTATGAAGCGACATTATGACGTTGTTATTATTGGCAGTGGAACAGCTGGAATTTATGCTGGATATGAACTAAAAAAGCAGAATCTTGGCTTAAACGTTTGTATTTTAGAACGAGGTGACGATATTTATAATCGAAGTTGTCCTATCGTTACTGGGAAAGTGAAAGAGTGTATTCACTGTAACATTTGTCATATCATGAGCGGGTTTGGAGGTGCTGGCGCTTTTTCCGATGGAAAATATAATTTCACAACTGCCTTTGGCGGATGGCTTAACGACTATTTGCCTGACAATGAAATTATGGAACTCATCGAGTATGTTGATACGGTTAATGTGCAACACGGAGCTACAGAGCAGTTTTTTTCCACGGACACAAAGGAGGCTCGAGCATTAGAAAAAAAAGCCTTGGAAAATGATCTGCACCTCTTAAAGGCAAAAGTAAAGCATCTCGGAACTGAAAACAATTTAAACATTTTGCAAAAAATCTACGAAACATTAAAAAATTCTATTGATTTTTTCTTCTATACAGAAGCAAAGGAAATCCAGTCCACAAAAAACGGATTTAAAACGATAACCGAAAAGGGCGACGTCTTTTCTTCTAAATACCTCATTGCTGCACCTGGACGCTCTGGCGCTGCTTGGTTCGCCAGCCAGTGCTCTGCACTCGGAATGGAACTCATTAATAACCAAGTTGACATTGGAGTACGCGTTGAATTGCCTGCCAAAGTATTTGAGCATATTACCGATGTAGTATATGAATCCAAGTTGGTTTATCGCACCCAGCAATATGGCGATTTAGTTCGCACCTTTTGCATGAATCCCTATGGCTATGTTGTTGCCGAGAATGTAGATGGAATCAACACGGTCAATGGGCACAGTTACTCTGATCCCTCACTTCGCAGCGAAAACACCAACTTTGCTCTGCTGGTTTCCAATCGTTTTACGTATCCTTTTAACCAGCCTTATCAATATGGACGCCATATCGCCTCCCTATCTAACATGCTAGGCGGAGGAATTCTCGTACAACGATTTGGTGATCTTTTAAAAGGTGTGCGAACCAACGATCACAGGCTTGCCAAATCGTTCACTCACCCTACATTAACCGCAACTCCTGGCGATTTAAGCTTGGCTCTTCCAAAACGTCAATTAGACGATATCATTGAAATGATCTATGCACTGGATAAAATCGCACCCGGTACCGCCAATTATGATACCTTGCTATACGGTGCAGAGGTTAAATTTTATTCCGCCAGGCTGAAACTAACCAACCGCTTAGAAACACAACTACCCAATTTTTTTGCAGTTGGAGATGGTGCAGGCATCACAAGAGGACTCGCACAAGCAGGTGCAAGTGGTGTTATTGCCGCAAGAGAAATTATCAAACGCATAAAAAGGGAAGCATAAACACCCCCTATTTGTAGACGTAATGTTTTCCTTTTTCTATTACATACCAATATACAAAAAACATCCACCACATCCACAGAATATGAATGCTCATGTTTTCAAGGGTTTTACACATTATCCACCGAGTTTTCCACATTTCAATGTATATTGACACATCCATGTTTTGTATATAAACTTTACATAATTACAGCAAAACCATTTCTTAACAAGGAAGAAATATGATCTTCCTTGTTTTATTTTTTTATGATAATATAAGATTTTAAAAACTATATTATCAAATACAAAAAAGAGATTATTCATTGATTGCAACATAACGTTATGTTATAATGTTGACCATATCAAGCAAATAAATGGTTAAGGAGGCATTTCTTTGGAACCTCTCGATTTTCTAAAACAAGCCCTTCAAACCCATCGGCCCGTTAAATGGAGTAACTTTCCGGACATATCACTGTATATGGATCAGGTTATTTCTTATATGCCAAGACAATTTATTGATATCGGCTTAGATAATGAATTAACGCCTGCCATGGTTAATAATTACATCAAAGACGGACTACTCCCTCGAGCAGAAGGTAAAAAATATACTCGTATCCATTTATCATATCTTACAATGATCTGTGCATTGAAACAGGTACTCTCTGTAAAAGAAATTAAATTCTTATTAGAAGAAATTGGGTCTGATGGAGAGGCAGAAAAACTGTATGAAGGATTTTGCAACGCTTTGGACATCGCACTAACGGAAACAGCTGACGTGCTTCCAGACTCTCTTTTGAAAGAAGACCTCTCTCAAACGGCATTAAATTTCGCTCTGCGCAGTTATGCAGATCGTTTGGTATGCACCTGCATCTTAAATGCGCTGAAGCCCCCAAAGGCTTCCAACGAAAAAGACAAAGGGAAAAAATAAACTTAATATTTTGATATCATGAACCACTTTGAGAAGACTATGTTTATGACTGATTTTGTCATACTCACCGACTCTTTCTGTGATCTTCCATTGATCTGCCTGCTTCTCTTGCAAAAGAATTGGGGTTGACGATTCTCCCTCTTTCTTATAAATTCGATGGAAACATATGTCAAAATGACTTTAAATGGTCTGCCATGTCATCTTCTCATTTCTATCAACTCTTGAGGGGAGAAACACTGGCAAAAACATCTGCTGTGAGCGTTGGAGCTTATGTTAATGCCATAGAACCCCTTCTGCAAAATGGAAAAGATATTCTGATTTTAGCATTCCCTTCTGGTTTTAGTCACACGTATCATGCTTCTACCATTGTCGTTTCTGAGCTATCTGCTAAATACCCAGAGCGAAAACTTTATACCGTGGATACATTATGCGCCTCATTAGGACAAGGACTTTTGGTCTATCATGCGGCCCAATTAAAAAAACGGTGCAGACATTGATGAAGTCTGAACATGGACAAAACAAAACAAATTACATCTCTGCCACTGATTTACAGTTGCAGACTTAAACCATCTAAAACGAGGTAGACGTATTTACGGCGCAACAGCTCTATTTTATTGGAACAATACTCAGGATGAAATCTATTCATACACATGGATAATAATATGTCTCTAAAGCACGTTGTCGGCAAGTCGCATTAACGGCTCTGGTTGAACAAATGAAAAAACAGCAGTGGATCCTCATCAGTCACGGAGATTGTCTCGATGATGCACAATTGGTTGCCCATATGGTCAAGAAACCATTTGGAGTTAAAAACATTCAATCAATCCTGTTGGCCCGGCTGCCATTCTGGATCTGGTACACTTGCACTTTTCTTTTTCGGTACTACAAGATAGAAACAAGGCCCGTCTTTTAGGCGGGCCTTGTTTCTATCTTGTAAGAAGGTATAACTCTTTCCTATCAGGAAAGAATAAACACTATCAGTTTCCCTTAGGAAGGAGTTGTACAATGAAAAAAACGTTATCTAGACGGTGTTTCGTCCGATTGATTAGTTATGGAATTGCCATTTGTCTAATTATCCTGGGATGCTTTTTGACACAGCAGGCAAAACTGACACAAACTTACCGTTATATGGCCAATGAACGGCAACATGCTTTTGCAGAATTAACTGCCGCTTTTGAGGAAATCCACACATCTCTTCAAAAAGGCATTTATGCCACATCGCCTTCTATGTTGCATTCTATTTCTGTGGACTTATACGGTAAGGCAAATGCTGCGCAAATGGCATTAAGTGAAATACCTTTTTCTAATATTGACTTAGAACAAACATCTGATTTTGTTTCCCGTGTTGGAGATTATGCGCTTTTCCTATCAAAACGTAATTACACAGAAAATTCTATGACGGAAGAAGAGCGCAAAAATTTACGATCCTTGCTGGAAATTTCCGGCCAATTATCTCAATTTTTAAACCAGATGCAATCTCAAATTAACCAAGGCACAATCTCATTGGAAAGTTTTGAAGAGGCACGTGAACGCCTTTCTCAGGAAGAATCCAATACATTGTCTGATGAATCCACTCATGGATTAAAAGAATTGGAGATTGAATTTCCCGAAATCCCAACACTTATCTATGATGGGCCTTTTTCCTCTCACGTGGAACAGATGTCTCCTGCTTATTTAGAGGGATACCAAGAAGTTTCAAAAGAAGAAGCAGAAATGTCAGCAGAAAAAATGCTCAATATTTCCTCTCTTCATTATGATGGAACAGGAGAGGGAAAATTACCTTCCTATCGTTTTTCTTCTCAAATAGACGGAAAAGAGATTTATATAGAGGTGACTAGGGCCGGTGGCTTAGTACAAACCTTTTCTATCTCTCGTCCTTTGTCAGATTCCACCATCTCTGAAGAAAACTGTATTCCTCTTGCAAAAACATTTTTGGATCAGCATGGGTTTCCTTCCATGAAAGAAAGTTACTTTACAACGTATGACGGAATCGTAACCATTAACTTCGCCTATGTACAAAATGACGTTGTGTGCTATCCTGATTTAATCAAAGTATCTGTAGCTCAAGATACTGGAGAGATCATTGGTTTTGATGCGACAGGTTACTTTATGTGCCACACAGAACGGGATATTCCAGAAGCTTCCCTTTCTCCCAAAGATGCAATTTCCCACATTTCTTCTGATTTAACCATCCTATCTCAGGGGCTTTCCATCATACGTTCCGCTGGCGAAACAGAACATTTTTGTTATGAAATCAAATGTGAAACTCCTGAAGGTGAACATTATCTTTTCTATATCAATGCACAAACAGGAACTGAGGAAAAAATTCTCATTCTTTTAGAAGATGAAAACGGAACCTTAGCTATTTAAATGAAACCTTTTCCCTCCAAATTCCTCCGGGTATCTATTGAAAATGAATCCTATTTCAGCTACAGTAAAAACGTTCTGTTTGAATCTGCTGGAATCCCGTTGGAAAGAAGGATGTTCCTTTGAAAATTGTTATTATTGGAAATGGAAAAGTTGGGTATCATTTGGCGGAGCGATTATCAAAAGATCAACACGATATTACAGTGGTAGACCGAGAGGAAAATGCCCTTCTCCATAGTGCAGAGCATCTAGATGTGCAATGCATTAAAGGCCATGGTGCCAGTGTAAGCGTTTTGATGAAAGCAGGTGTTGGAACAAGTGACCTTGTGATCGCAGTTACCAATAGCGACGAAGTCAATATGCTTTGCTGCCTTGTCGCCAAGAATTTAGGAGCGCAATATACCATTGCTCGAATTCGAGACTCAGACTATTTCCCCGAATTAGATTTGTTAAAAAAAGAATTAAAGCTTGAAATGGCAATCAATCCAGAATATACTACTGCGATGGAAATTTACAGTCTTATTCGTTTCCCGGAAGCAGTGGATATTGAAACATTTTATCGTGGTCGTATTGAATTGGTAGGATTCCACGTTGTAAAAAATGATTTTCTGGTTGGCCAAACCGTATCTCATACGATGAAATATTTGGGAACACATGCTAAAGTGCTATTCTGTACTGTGCAAAGAGAAGATGATGTTATCATCCCCAATGGTTCTTTCATATTTCAAGAAAATGACAAAGTGTATGTGATTGGTAGCATTTCAGGCATTAGTTCTTTTTTTAAGCAATTGGGGCGTTTGATGCCAAAAATCAAAGATGTCCTTATTGCAGGTGGAGGCCGCATCACCTATTATTTGTCAAAAGTGCTTGAAAAAGAGAAGATAGGTGTTAAAATCATTGAGAAAAGTCGAGAACGGTGCACTATTTTAAGTGAACAACTGAATCATTCTTTGGTCATTTGTGGGGATGGTACTGATCAGGACCTGCTCGAAATGGAAAATCTATCCCATACAGGTGCATTTGTTGCTCTAACAGATCGAGACGAAGACAATCTCATCATCTCTCTATATGCCACTCAAAGAGGCGTACCAAAAGTCATTGCAAAGAATAATCGTCTTAACTATGCTAGTATTTTACGACACATCGGCGTAAACAGCGTTATCAGCCCTAAAGTCATTACCGCCAATCACATTTTGCACTTTGTACGAGGCCTCATTAGTTCCCATAGCAGTCGTATACTAGCTCTTTACCAGATTGCTGGTCAAAAAGCAGATGCAATGGAGTTTTTGGTAAGCGCAACCACTTGGCACCTGCAAAAACCGATTAAACATCTACCGCTCAAGTCAGGTATCTTAATTGCTGTCATCGTTCGCAAAGGAACCTTTATCATTCCAGAAGGCAATAGCTGGCTGGAACAAGACGATACCATCATTGTCATTTCCCGCGAGCACACCATCTATGAATTAAATGATATTTTTACTGCGGGGAAAACCATATGAATTATAAGTTAATTGCAAAAACAACAGGGACCGTCTTATTGGTAGAGGCCGCCAGTATGATCCCCTCTTTATTGATCTGTTTAGGTTACGGAGAAGACCCAAAACCATTCGTTTTTTCGATAGCTGCCATTCTGATGCCTGTTTTGTTCCTAACTCGTTTAAAACCAAGAAGCAATCGTTTTATGGTCAGAGACGGGTTTGTTACTGTTTCCATTATTTGGATTGTAATGTCTTTTTTTGGTGCCCTCCCCTTCTTTTTCTGTGGCTGTATGCCCTCCTTTTTTGATTGTCTCTTTGAATCTGCCTCTGGATTTTCAACAACAGGTGCAACGGTCTTAGCTAATGTAGAAGCATTGCCCAAAGGAATCTTATTCTGGCGTAGCTTCACCCATTGGATTGGTGGCATGGGAATTTTGGTTCTCACACTCGCACTTTTCAAATCTTTAGGAGAAGGTGCTCACCACTTGATGCATGCCGAAAGCCCTGGCCCTTCTCCTGATAAATTGGTTGCTCGCCTCGGAAAATCTTCTAAAATTTTATATGGTCTATATGTTATCTTAACATTGGTCGAGATCATAGCCCTCAAACTAGCAGGTCTGAACCTCTTCGATGCTTCTACAACATCACTGGCAACGGCAGGCACAGGTGGCTTTGCTGTGCTCAACAGTAGTATTGCCGGCTATGCAAATCCAGCAGCTGAAATCATTGTGACAATTTTTATGGTTTTATTTGGCGTTAATTTTTCAATGTATTATCTGATACTCAAGCGCAAATTCCACTTGGTATGGAAAAATAGTGAATTAAGGCTTTATCTTGGAATCTTTTTTGTGTCGGGTATTACCATAGGTCTTAATCTTTACGCCAATCACATTCCATTGGATGGAACATTCAGGCATTCTTTTTTCCAAGTAGCTTCCATTATGACAACAACTGGGTTTGCAACAACAGATTTTAATATTTGGCCTACTTTTAGCCGCGTTCTACTGGTATTTCTCATGTTTATCGGTGCTTGCTCTGGATCTACCGGTGGAGGAATCAAGTGCACACGCATCTACATTCTATTAAAATCTTTTCGTAGAGAATGCCAACAACTTTTACATCCCAATTCTGTTACATCTATTAAAATCGATGACCATGTTGCCTTGTCAGATGGTACAGTACGTAACATTGCCCAGTTCTTTTTTGCTTATATGATTGTAATCACATGTGGCACTGTCTTAGTGTCTTTTGATAATTTTGATCTTATCACAACCGTAACTTCTGTCATATCCTGTATGGGTAATGTGGGTCCAGGACTGGAAATTGTTGGCCCAACAGGACACTATGGCGCCTTTTCTTCTTTTTCTAAACTTGTTCTGTCTGCATGTATGATTATCGGGCGCCTAGAAATCTTCCCAATCTTACTTTTATTCTCTCCAAAAACATGGAAATCAAACAGATAAATAGATCATCTAGAAAAAGAGTAACGATTTACAAAAAAAGGTAAATTGTTGCTCTTTTTTGCATTTTAATCAAAATTCAATCTTTGTCGTTGACTTTTTATAAAAATAACGATATAATTTGTCATATTGTTTTTATCTACTTTTTATC
>CAWVKD010000014.1:0-21415 GCA_963929765.1 Clostridia bacterium
AGTGTCGATACCTCCATCCCAGCTGGCTCCTATTCTAACCGCCTAGCTTATAGTGCGGTCGTGGATGGAGGTATTATTACGGAGGCTACACTAACAAAAATCGAGATTGACGGTGCAGAAGTAGAAAACATGCAGCCAGAAGTAGAGAACACACTAGAAGTCACTACAAATCTCATGACCAACACTTATGGTACGCCGCGCGTCTATCTCGAGACCACCGATCCAGCTGGCTACCAAGAATGCGGTAGTGTAACAGTAAGCCGCAATGAGTCTGGATACATGACTATTACTTGTAAAGTAACGCCAACGCAAGCGGCAACCGGAGTTACCCTGCACATTGTGCCAAAAGGCAGCTCTGACGATCACTTCTGTGCAGACGGCACCTATACACCAGACACTTCCGATTGTGAAGCGGGCGAGTGGAAGTGGGGGAGCTTTGTAGTGGAGATGCCAGATATCGTTTCGCCCATAAAAGGATTACTAGACATTACCAACATGCAGGACATGACACCAGAAATCTGTGCAAAATCTGCGGAAGGAGACACTAAACGTTTGATTGATACTCGTGATGGCAAGATGTATTGGGTGGCCAAATTAGCTGATGGCAATTGCTGGATGACACAAAACCTTGCCCTTGATCTGAATGGGCGCACGCTCACTTCTGCAGATTCCGATGTTTCCGAAGATTGGAATTTTGATGAGGCAGTCACTGAGGCGGGTAAAGGTGGTTGGCATACTTCTGCCACTGGTGGCTCCAGTAGCAGTTCTGCCATCCAAGCTTGGAATTTAGGTGAATATGTCAGAACCAATCCTGCTACAGTTGCTGACTGCGACGACACCACCACCAACTTGAGTATTTGCCCAGACTATTTTACTGATGTTTCCAATATGACCCCTATAATAGACGCCATTAATGAAGACAAGTTGCCATCAGAAAATGTTTCTGTTGTCGGCAATACCTATGACGCACATTATTTAATTGGCAACTATTACTCTTGGCTTGCCGCTACCGCTGGATCCGGTAATGGAATTTCCTCTGGCAATGCTGTATCTTCCATCTGTCCCGCCAACTGGCGTCTTCCGTACAGTGATGGCACAAAGACAAAGGCCGATGAGTTCTACTATTTGCTCAGTCAATATGGTCTTGTCAGTTCTCCCACTTCTGACAATAAAAATATTTCTACTTCTCCCCTTTATTTTGTGCGCACTGGCCGCCTCTATTATGGTGAAAGACTTGTCGGCGCAGGCCACGTCACTGATTATTGGTCCGGCAGCACACGTTCGCTGTATGACGCTAACGAGTTATACATTTATAATAATGTTGGGACATCATCTAGCGTCGGCCGTTCATTTGGCGGCTCTGTGCGATGCGTAGCAAAGTAAATTAGTCACCGTATGGCTGACTGAAAGACGATCAAAGGCGTACAACGAAAAGCCCTGTACATAAAAAGAGTCTGCAAGCGTCTTTCTTTGACATTTTGCCAGCCTATGTCGGCTTAAGCAATTCTTTGTAAATCCTAAAAACAGTTTGTCTTGTATTTTGTACGTGCATCGCCAACGACTACCCAGTAGCCACACAACGGACAGAGAATCCGAAGTAGTGAGAGTTGCCGTACGTATAGACGCTGCCCAAGTAGAAATGCAAGTAATATGCGCGACTAGACGAGTCTGGAGTAGACGACCAATAGTAGCCATATATCCCTGCGTTGTATAACGAATTGCTACTGAGCATTCCGTCGCGCAGAAGGTGGCAACAGTAGGCCACATAGCTAGTTTACAAACCCGTTCAGTTGCAATTATCGCTATCATTCCGTATAATGACATTGTCTTGGCAAAGCAAATCCAAAACTGATGGAGGTAAATTATTTGATTATCAGACAGGAAAATCTGGGCGATTACAACGAGGTATATAACGTCATCAAAGAGGCGTTTCAAAACGCAGAGCATTCCGACGGGAACGAACAGGACTTAGTAGTTGAGCTGAGAAAGAGCAAGTCATTTATTCCCGAATTGTCTCTCGTAGCTGTTGAAGATGATAGAATCGTGGGGCATATTCTTTTTACAAAAGCGCATGTTCAAGATGTTGAGGTGCTTGCGCTTGCCCCTCTTTCCGTATTACCCGATTACCAAAACAAAGGAATCGGACTATCTTTGATAGCCACAGGACATGACATCGCCCGTAAATTAGGGTATGAATATTCCGTTGTTTTGGGGCATCCCAAATATTATCCAAAGGCAGGCTATATTCCGGCGAGTAAATATGGCATAAAAGCGCCATTTGAGGTTGAAGATGAAAACTTTATGGCGATTAATCTTGCCGGAGGCCAATATAAGCTAAATGGAGTTATAGAATATGACAAGGCTTTTGGAATATGACATAAATACAAATAGCAGATGAAAGAAATGAGGCTGCAAAGTGGGATCATCGAAGAACGCTCAAAAAAGATGGTGCAGAGTTGGTCAGTCGTATCACCTATAATGAAATTTAGCGCAAATATGTCATAATATGATATACTTTAGAAAGTGGCGTTAGTGATATCCATAGACGACGTCATAACACAAAAGGTTGCTGCTACAACTTTGATCAAAGAATTTTTGAATAAGGTTGTAGATTGTGAGCAAGAAATCCGTGGCACTGAAGTGCTCACGGATTTTGCTTTGTTGTAGCGTAAAATTTCCGGCTGAAGCGGCATAATGATAGTGCGGAAGGACTCCGCGAATTCCGGCGTGATTCTGCCATCGGCTTTTACCCATAATCTTTTGAAGATAACCATAGTCCATCGGAAGAGATTGATTCATTGCTAGAGGAATCATCTCCCTTTCATATTCCATAAATAAGACGATAGTGAGGTCACGACTATGGCTATAAGCTATAAAAATTATGGAAGTTGCTTATCGACCAGGACTTGAAAAAGAAGGATCTCATCGATGAACTATAGTGCTGGTATATCCTAGTTGTTATTCTGAGGTCTTCCATTTTGAGCACAGCACCCCACGGAATCCGATGCATTCAGGACAAAATTGTGGAAGCTGGCAGCAACATATTCAGAAAAGATGTAAAGCTGCTGCTCCTGAGCTATAATGCCTTTCACTGCACTCTGATGAAAGAAAAATGCCAAAGACCTCATATCCACCAGCGCCTAGAGAGGAGTGCTATATATCAGTAAACTGCCACCCGTAGAAAAAGACCTTTTCTTGGTCTAAGGAAAAAGATCAAACCTTATGCGAGCTTTTAATGACATTACTCGCTTGCTATGATATAATTGTATTAAACGGAATATTACTTTTTTCTTTTATATGAAATAGAAATACAACTTGAGAAGAAGGGTATTTACAACTTTATACTTTACATTGTAATAAAATGAACTGCCATGCATTCTAGCGAAAAGAGTGGGTCTGGAGCGGTTTACAATCTGCTGTACTGGCAGACGGCTTGTCTGTCCCTTTTGTGTGTGTGCCGTTCGCCGTTCTATTCTTTGTATCAAAGAGATATTAGCCTAGTCTGTTTATGACTTTCATGTCTTTTGGAATGTCATGTTCTGTTGAATCTGTTGAAAATAAAGGCAGTTAGTAGGTGGTATTATGATATGTATGGAGCGGAGTAAAAAAAACAAAAAAGCATTTATCAGAAGAGTAGCGGTATTTTTTCTTACCACTGCTTTATTGGTGTCTGTCTTTTTCCCCGTTTTATCCTCTGCTTTGTTTCCCTTTAGTGTGCAGGCGGTGGAAAACGATGGTGGCCTATCGGAGCACGTGATCGACACTATCAGCCCTGCCCATGTGAAATTTAACCTGTTTGATTATTGGATGGTAAATAGGGATACGCCCTCTGGCAACAAGCAGCCACAGGGGGGCATCAACCATGGCCACGCCTTTGTGTTTGGTAGTCAGGTGGGCTGGGGTCCATGGAATGTGTGGACGGGGAATGCTAGCCACTATAACGCACAACCTAACAATCCCAATATCCGCTATGGCATCTATCCAGGGATTGTGGCCGATCAGCTGCAAAATGGATATCCCGCTCTTACCATCACGTTGGATCATGGCGGGGGTGCTTGGGTGGAGGAACATGGAGTAAGTAATAAACTTAACGAATCCCTTGCCTATCTCTTTGACCCGGATATTCAAAATAACTATAAAGCGGTTTATGAAAATGTGCAGGGCCTAGTGAAATATGACGGTAATGGGGGGTATATCTACAACAGCCATCAAAACTATGCTTTTTTCCATGCATCTCCTTCTGGAACACTGGAAGCCAATGGCGAACCCAGCGCCGGGTATTTTGACGTATATGATAACTGGGCGCTTCATGGAAGCTCCTCTCCCAATGGACAGTTTTTCCCCTTTGACGGAGCGGGCGAAGTATTTGCAAAAAATTCGGATGGGAGTTTTCAGGTGAATGCTGCAGGGCAGCTGGTCCCCAACGATACGACGCCCACGGTGGAACCCAAAAATCTAAACCATTATATGGGACTGACCATGGAGACAGTGTTTCTCCAGCCGGAAGGTAGAAAAATCGATACAAAGACCCCTATGAGCTTTACCTTTTCTGGAGACATTGGCGGGCCCGGTAGTAGTGACGATCACTGACGCGGAAGGCACTGGAACCCTGGACGGCCAAGTGGAGACCGCCAAAGGCACTACAGGAGAAGATGTTGCCCTTGTAACCTTAACTGTGGAAAACAACAGCGGCTTCCAGCTTCCAGTCACCGGCGGTATGGGCACAGCCTTGTTCACAGGAGTTGGTGTTGTGTTGATGGGTGTTGCAATTGTTCTGGTGATTGTAGCTGTCAAAAAGAAGAAAGTGACAACTGGCTCACAGGGCTGATAAAGAGTATTTTTTAAAGGGCGGGGCATCGCTGCCCCGTCCCTTTTCTTTCTTTCGGTATGACAAGCGGGAGGAAATGAAAATGCAGCGCAAGCGATCGAACCATTCCAATAAAAGCAGCAGTCGATTTGTTATTGTTTTGGCAGCCCTATTGTTTTTCATTGGGGCAGCGGTTTTCCTGTATCCTACCGTTAGCAATTGGTTGGCAGTAATCCATCAATCGGGTGTCATTCAGGAATATGAGCAAGAGGTTGCTGGTGAAAATGAAGATTTTTATGAGTCAGAGTGGAAAAAAGCACAGGAATACAACGAGAACTTGGCAGGCGACCCGGTGCGGGATCCCTTTGTCCCTGGTACTGGGTATGCCTTGCCGGAAAATTATCTAGAATGCCTGAATATAAACGGTGTTATGGGGTATCTTGAAATTCCGAAGATTAGTGTCCGGTTACCCATCTATCATGGAACGAGCGAGGATGTTTTACAGAAAGGGGTTGGGCATATTGAATCCACAGCTTTGCCCATTGGCGGTGCGTTTACGCATGCCGTCTTAACAGGACATCGCGGTCTGCCTAGTGCTGAGTTATTTACCAATCTTGACCAACTGGACAAAGGGGACCAGTTTTACATCTATGTACTGAATAAAGTATTAGCGTATGAAGTGGAAGAGATCAATATCGTGTTACCAGACGAGCTGCAGGAACTCAGGACAGTAAAAGGGCGAGATTTGGTAACATTAATTACCTGTACGCCCTACGGTGTCAATACTCACCGTTTATTGGTGCGTGGTACACGCATTCCCTATATTCCTGAGGAAGTGGAAGAATACCGTCAGACGGTAGGAATTGTTTCCTTGTTTGGTGTGGATGTGCGGCTGCAATATCTGGGGATGGCCGTCGGTGGTCTTGTTTTGATTATAGTCATTACAACCGTTCTGCTCCTTCGCAGGCGGCACCGGAAGAAGGAGAAATGACATGGAATATAAGCAAAAAAAAAGAAATAGGTGTCTCTTGATCGGAATTGCTGCTTTGTTTTTTCTAGCTGGATTGGTCATTATGATCTATCCTGTATTTTCCAACTGGCTTTATGAAAAGAATGTGCAGCAACAAAAGACAGTGTTTGAACAGCAGGTCGGAAGGAAGGCGCAAGATGAAAGAAAAACAGATGCATCCCTTATGAGGTTTGAAACACTGTATCAGGAGCTGAAACGACGTAATAACGTATTGTATGCTGAGAGACAGAAAAACTTAAAAGACCCATTCTCATATCAGCAACCAGATATCACACTGGAAGAATATGGGCTTGATGGAAACATCATTGGATTCCTTTCGATTCCTAAAATAGAGGTGGAGTTGCCTATTTTGCTGGGAACCAATACTGAAAATATGCGGCAAGGAGCTGTTCATCTAACAGAGACATCTTACCCCATCGGTGGGGATAATACCAACTGTGTGCTGGCTGCTCATCGGGGATATAGTCGTGCCGCTATGTTCCGTGACATTGAACAGTTAGAAATTGGTGATGAGGTCTATGTTCACAATTTCAGAGAAACTCTGATTTATCGTGTTGCAGAGTTGCGGGTGATCTCGCCAACCGATGTAAACGATTTGCTGATCCAAAAAGGGAGAGATCTGGTAACACTGATTACCTGCCACCCATACCGGCATAATTATCAACGGTATGTAGTGTACTGCGAGCGTGTGCAGACATAGGAAGAATTGTTTATCATTTAGTAGAACTGCCATCGATATAGCCGATGGCAGTTCTACTTGTTATATGGTATATGCATTTGTAAGAAGTAGGTATTGTTTTTCCTGTTTGTATATGAACAGCAACCATCAGAATGCTTTTGCAACTCGACTGATAACTGTTTTGCTACCTAAAGCTGAAATTTTATAAAGAGGATATCAATCAGCAACGCAGGGCTCTATTTTGGCGGATGGGTTCTGGATTATCGATTGAATTACTTGGTTGATATAGGGATCCTTTCCATTGCATTAGAGTTAGTTGAAGTTCAAATTTAGAAAACTATAGAGACTGCTGCAGTCACGAAGGAACAAGTATCTTCTATTATCTAGAAAGGAAAAGAAGTCTTTATTTAGAAACTAGAAGATGGGGATAAAGTTTGTATGGTTGCGCGACCCAGTATATCTTGCAAAAGATATTCAAACTGTGTGGAATATGGTACTATGAAGGAAAGGAAAGTGGTGAATTGATATGATTTATGCTACAGGCGATACCCATGGCAGTTTCCAGCGGTTTAGTCTGGAATGTTTTCCTGAACAAGTAGAAATGACGCGAGAAGACTACATGATTATTTGTGGTGATTTCGGTGGAGTATGGGATGGAAGTAAAAAGGAGAAACAAAATTTGGATTGGTTGGAGAAACTGCCCTTTACTACGCTGTTTGTTAGTGGCAATCATGAAAACTTTGACCGTCTCAAAAACTATTCTGTAGAAGAATGGAACGGAGGGAAAGTACAGCGTATTAGGCCGCATGTGATCCACTTGATGCGAGGGCAGATCTTCAATTTGATGGGGCACACTTTCTTCACAATGGGTGGTGCGAGCAGCCATGATATAGAAGATGGTATTTTACATCCTAAGGCTCCTGATTTTCAGGAGCAATATCTAACACTTCGGAGAATGGGGGGACGTTTTCGAGTGGTTCATCGTTCTTGGTGGAGACAGGAATTACCAAATAATAAGGAGTATGAAGAAGCAGATCGCAATTTAAAACGTGTTGACTACCGTGTTGATTATATCATCACCCATTGTGCTCCCAGCAGTATCGTGGATAAACTTGGTGATAAACAGTATACACATGACCGTCTGACGGACTACCTGGAAAAAGTGAAAAAGACAACCAAGTTCTATTATTGGTTATTTGGACATTATCACGATAATAAGATTTTCAATGATCAGTTTATTTTGCTCTGGGAACAGATGATACGAGTGTTGTGAACAAGACAAAGAGAAATGCCATGGATTCAATGCGTGCTTCTTGCTGGATCGTCTGAAATAAACTCTGAAGAGGAGACTTCTGAAAAGTAAAGATCTCTGTACAAAGCTGTGCAGAGATCTTTTTGCATTGTTCTTGTTTGTTGTTTAACTGCTCAATCTGGGAAGACAGGATGATGGTAACATATATATTTCATAACTATTGCGTTATCAAATCGATACCATGGTGTAGGGTATCTGCATTAATGGCTCCTGTTGCTTGGGCAATGAAGTAGCCATTTGCATCGATGAAGTAAGTTGTAGGTAGAGAGTGGACCCCGTAGGTAATAGCAGCGTTGGAATTAGTGTCATAAAATACTGGGAATGTATATCCTTGTTCCTCGATGAATTTTGAGGCACTCTCTACCGTTTCCCTAGACCCATCTGTCATATTAATCATTAGAAAATGAATTTCTCCATTTAGTCCTTGATACTTTTCCTGAAAGTCGGGCATCTCCATCTGACATGGTCCGCACCAGCTGGCCCAGAAATTTACTACAATGGGTTTGCCAATGTAGTCTGACAAATGCACTTCCGCCCCTTTCTCATCATAGACAGTAAAATCTGGAGCCACAACTTTTTCTGGTTCTGTATTTTTCGTGCTAGCGGCATTGCCTTGATCTTGTGCTTGCGGTTCCTTGATAGACAGTTGATTAGGCGAAAGTGATGAACCGAGCCTAGTATAAAGTACATAGGCTCCACCTAATAGAAGTGCAAATATAAAGATAAGAATGAATACTGTTTTCTTTTTCGTCATAACAACCTCCTTAACTAAGCAAGGCCAAAAAACGCCCCAGCGTTCCTGTTGCCATCAAAATTCCAATTAGTACCAGCAGACATCCACTAACAGTATTGATGATGCTATAGTGCTGCTTGATCCAGTTAAATGCGGACTTTAAATAGTCGATCAATACTGCACTGAAAATAAAAGGGATACCAAGACCAAGAGAATAGCTTAGAAGCATCAAAGTACCCTCTATTATATGACCTTGTTGAGAAGCTAACATCAGGGCAGAACCTAAGAAGGCACCTACACAAGGTGTCCATCCCACAGAAAAGATGACGCCAAACACCAATGCTGAGAAAAAACCTATGCTGTGGGTATTCAAAGACCATTGGCTACCTTTGAACAAATTTACATTTAAAAGACCCAAAAAGTTTAGACCGAAGAAAATCACTACCAGGCCAGAGACAATATTCACTGCCATTTGGTGTTCCTGAAGGAAACCACCTACTGTACCGGCCATAGCTCCAAGCGCCACAAATATCAGAGTGAACCCAACCACAAATCCAAGAGCGCCGACAAAGGTTTTCCGGACATTGCGTTCCCCACCGCCGGCAAAATAAGAGATATAGATGGGAAGCATGGGCAGCAGACAGGGAGATATAAAAGTGATGATTCCTTCTAAAAAGGAGATTACATATTGCACTTACGTTTGCACCTCGTTTGAAACAGGCCAGATAACAACCATCCAACCAGACCCATATATGCCATGGTAATAAATGGATTGGATGTAATCAAACAGGCTCCAGTAGCACAACCTGCTCCCCAATAGTAGCCTAGCCCTACCATCGCACCGCCCAAGGTAAACAATATTGGGCGTATCCAATTTTTGATACGTTTTTTCATATTATTTAATACCTCCAACTTAATATCTTTTTACTATGTAGATTAACTTCTCTTTTATAACCCGTGCCCTTATCCAATCATAATTTTTACCATACAGATCCAGTCTAGAACAATGAACTTTTGCATTCAGGTGAACTCCGTATAGCTCCAGATCCATGGCGGTTTATGCCAGATCTGAGAGCATAGACTATTCCTATATTTACAGATTGGATTTCAATCCATCGAAAACATCTATCTTTTATCTGTGATGATGTCACCATACACTCGTTTTAGTTCAAAAGAATATACCTCATCATAGAAAAGATTAACTGACCATCAACGAATTGACACGTACCAATCAATAAGGTATACTGACTTTATATGATCAGAAGGGGTACATCATGGATTTTCAAGAATATTTTCCTGTTTGGAACGAGCTAAATATAGATCAGCAAAACCGAATTTTGAGCAGCTTGATTACCCGGCATATAAAAAAGGGGACCGTTATCCACGATAGTAGTATAGACTGCACAGGTTTGCTTCTGATAAAGTCAGGTCAACTGCGAGCGTATATTCTTTCGGACGAAGGAAGAGAGATTACTATTTACCGCTTGTTCGATATGGATATGTGTTTATTTTCTGCTTCCTGTATGATGCGTTCTATTCAGTTTGAAGTGACTATCGAGGCTGAGAAAGATACGGAACTTTGGATTATTCCCGCAGAGGTTTATCAGAGCATTATGAAGATGTCCGCTCCGGTTTCCAATTATACCAATGAGTTGATGGCAAGCCGATTTTCTGAGGTAATGTGGTTGATGGAACAGGTCATGTGGAAAAGCATGGACAAACGAGTGGCGGCATTCCTGTTGGAGGAAGCTGCCATAGAGAAAACGGACACATTAAAAATCACTCACGAGACCATTGCAAACCATCTGGGATCACACCGTGAAGTCATTACTCGTATGCTTCGATACTTCCAGAACGAAGGTATGGTAAAGCTTTCTCGAGGGATGGTGACAATTCTGGATGAGGCAAAATTACAAGCGCTACAAGGCTCCGATGGATGATGTATTGCTTCACCCATTCCTATTTTTTGCCTTACAGATCAACTGTGTCATGGTACCCATAGGGCAGTAGACGCACCAGCTGCGGGGCTTAAATAGCACCATGGTAATGAGTCCGAGGACGGTAGAGGTTAGCATGACACCGTAAAAGCCAAAGGCAAACTGGGCAACGCCTGGATGGAATAATGTCCCATGATATGCCCAGTTCCAGGGCAATTGAAAAGTCCAAAGCAGTTTGACAGATTGTTTGAGATCTTGCACACCATCAAAGACCAGATATGTATTCCACAGCATCAAAAAAAACATAGCAAAGAAAAAAACAAGAAATCCATATCGGAATACTTTGCTTTTCATCCAGTTTGGAATATCTCTTTTCCGGGATAAACCGAAATGACCACCCAGCAGCCCAAAAAGCTGACCACGTCCACAGTATCGGTTACAATATCCTTTGTTTCCCTTTATAATTGAGATGAAAAGGGGAATAAAAAAACAGAGCAAGCCAAGCCACGCAAATAAGATATTGAAAAATCCTAGTATCAGATATAGCAACGAAGCGATCCACAGATAATCATACCAATGTTTTTTCACGCTTCTACCTCCTGAATTGTAATAGTACTAGCAGGGCATTCCTTTGCGCACTTTCCACAACCAACACATCGATCGTAGTTGACCTGTGCTGCAATTCCTTTCATAATTTCAATTGCCCGTAATGGACACACTTTTACACAACAACCGCATGCCACACAATCTGCTTGATGAATAACGGCCTTGTGCCGTTTTTTTATTAAATTCATCGACAATCCTCCCTGTATTTGATGGGCTTATCATACTGCAAATATAGGAATGGAACAGTGATAATATCACCGAGTTTAGATGCACAATCATACCGCACCTTTCGGTATACCGAAAGGTGCGGTATGATTGTGGTCTATTTACAAATTATCTTTACTTTGCTGTATTGCAGATTGATCCTGCCGAAATATGAAGTAATGCCACCAATATTTATGACATTGATATATCTATGTGCTTTTATAATTGTTATAGTTTCTTGCCCAAAGAAATAGTATACTAACCATGGCTTTATAGATAGCTATACTTTGCTTAATATCAGATTGTCTCTGCAAATAAAGATCACTATAGCCTTTGCCTTTTAAAGCATATTTAGAATTGCATTCTTGGGTCGAGCGCCAACTGCTTGCTGGACCATTTTTCCATTTCTCATAACTACAAGCGTTGGAATGCTCATAATACCAAATTGGCTTGCCAGTTCTGGTTGATCGTCCACATTGATTTTTCCAACTTTGACATCAGAACGTTCTTGTGCGATTTCTTCTACAATGGGGGATACCATGCGACAGGGACCACACCAAGGGGCCCAGAAATCCAGCAGAACAGGTTCTTGTGCATTTAGAACTTCATTCTGAAAATTTTCCTTATTGATATTCATAATAGACATATTCAAGTCCTCCTTATCTTTACTGTTATGATGGAATCATATATTAAAAAATGAGATTTTTCCGTGATAATATCACATATATCGTATATCATCATACAGAGTTTCTCTTACCTGTAGAGAATATAGAATCCATTGTATAATTTTGATATTACAAAGTATGTGAATTTTGCTTCAGCCACAGTGATTCATACACGATATACATCAGAGTGAGCATGCTAGTAAGAAAAACCCTGAGTCGAACCGACTTTCCAATTCGACTCAGGGCTTTTATCGTTGCATTGTGTAGTGTGATTTTATGATATTAATGTTATACAGATCAGATTGAAGGATAATATAACAGTAGGAAATACCAGATCCATCCTCCAATTGATCAACTGATGGATGAACTGGTCTTTGCTGTAGAATGACCGGTGTAAAGCTGATAGTATTTACCACCCTGTTCTATGAGCTGGTCATGGGTGCCCCGTTCAATGATGCGCCCATGCTCCATAACCATAATACAGTCAGCGTTACGTACAGTCGATAGTCGGTGCGCGATGACAAAAGTAGTTCGACCAGCCATCAGTGCATCCATCCCATCCTGTACCAGCTTTTCTGTACGGGTGTCAATGGAAGAGGTGGCTTCATCTAGAATGAGGGCTGGGGGATCGGCTACTGCCGCTCGAGCAATAGCCAGCAGCTGTCGCTGGCCCTGGCTTAAATTGGCTCCATCGCCGGTGAGCATAGTGTCATATCCGTCAGGCAGACGACGAATGAAGCCGTCAGCGTTGGCTAGTTTAGCTGCGGCGATACAATCGTCATCGGTAGCATCCAATTTACCATAGCGGATATTCTCCATGACTGTGCCAGTAAACAAGTGGGTATCTTGGAGTACCATACCAAGAGATCGTCGCAGATCTGCCTTTTTGATCTTGTTGATATTGATCCCGTCATATCGAATTTTTCCAGAGGTAATGTCGTAAAAACGGTTGATCAAATTGGTGATGGTCGTTTTACCAGCACCGGTGGCCCCTACGAAGGCAATTTTCTGACCTGGTTTTGCCCACAAACTGATGTTGTGGAGTACCGGTTTCTTGGGATCATATCCGAAATCGACATTGTCAAAAACGACACCACCTTCTAATTTGGTATAGGTCACAGTACCGTCTGCCTTATGGGGATGCTTCCAAGCCCATACATTGGTACGCTCCTCAGACTCGATGAGCTGGCCATTTTCATCTTCCTTAGCGTTGACCAGTTCTACATACCCTTCGTCCGATTCAGGCTCCTGGTCCATTAGGTCGAAGACTCGCTGGGCGCCAGCTGCAGCGGTGACTACGAAGTTAATCTGCATACTTACCTGGGTGATAGGCTGGGTAAAACTTTTGTTTAGACCAACGAAAGTGATCACCGTGCCCAAAGTTGTTCCCGCCAGTCCATTGATGGCCAGCAGAGCGCCTACGATGGCTACTAGGGCGTAACTGAGCCAACCGATATTGGCATTGAGGGGCATCAACATATTAGCATAACGATTGGCTTTATTTGTGCTCTCTCGCAGTGCTTCATTTACTTTATGAAAGTCATCCATAGCCTTACGTTCATGGCAAAAGACTTTTACCACTTTCTGGCCGTCCAGCATTTCTTCGATAAATCCATCCACAATACCCAGGTCCCGCTGTTGATGAACATAGTATTTTCCTGACAACTTGGAAAAGTTTGAGGTAATTAGCAGCATTACCACAGCAGTGAGTACGGAGATGATGGTAAGTACAGGATTGAGAATAAGCATGGTTACCAGGGTGGCTGCCATTGTGATAACAGAGTTGATAATCTGGGGGATACTTTGGCTCAATAGTTGGCGCAGCGTATCCACATCATTGGTGTATACTGACATAATATCACCATGGGCATGTGTGTCGAAGTATTGGATGGGAAGAGATTCCATCCGATGAAACAAGTCATCTCTTAGACGACGCATGGTACCTTGGCTGATATTGACCATGATGCGGTTATATGCAAAAGCGGCTATGATTCCCACAATCATGAAGCATGCCAGACGGACAATATCGGTGGCAAGGCCACTAAAATCCTGGGAGCCGGTGTTTAACATGGGAACAATGTAATCATCCACCAGGGTCTGAGGGAAGGTGGCTGCTATCACAGTGGCCACAGCGGAGAGTAGAATGCACAGTAGCACCAGCAGGAAGAGAAATTTGTACTGGTGGAGCATATACCTCAGTACTCGGTTGAGCACTGCACCAGGTCCAGACTTTTTTTCCTGTTTCATAATATAAAACTTCCTCCTTTCACGCACTTTGGTCGAAGTCGCCGCCGCCTTTGACTTGAGACTCATAAATTTCCTGGTAAATAGCATTGGTTTCCAATAAATGTTCATGGGTGTCAAAGGCGTCGATGTGGCCATTATCTAGCACGAGAATGCGATCGGCATGTTCCACGCTGGAAATGCGTTGAGAAATAATGATTTTAGTGGTGCCAGGGATTTTCTTGGCGAAGGCAGCGCGAATCTTAGCATCGGTGGCGGTGTCAACGGCAGAGGTGGAGTCGTCTAAAATAAGAATTTTGGGCTTTTTCAGCAGAGCCCGGGCAATGCATAGCCGTTGTTTCTGGCCGCCAGATACATTGGCTCCGCCTCGTTCAATATAAGTTTGATATCCATCGGGGAAGCGGTCGATAAACTCGTCAGCGCATGCAGCTCGACAGGCCTCAGCACACTCGGTTTCCGTGGCGTTAGGATTGCCCCAACGGAGATTATCTAGGATGGTACCGGAGAAGAGGGTGTTCTTCTGTAGAACAACTGACACTTGGTTACGCAGAGTCTCCATATCATACTCACGTACATCCACGCCTCCTACTCGTACGCATCCTTCCGTGACATCATAAAGGCGGCAAATGAGGTTTACCAAGCTGCTTTTACCACATCCAGTACCGCCGATAACACCGATAGTCTCGCCGGAACGAATATGGAGATTGATATCAGTGAGAGCATTTTTGCCGCTGGCTTTCTTGTAGGAGAAGCTTACGTGTTCAAAGTCAATAGCACCGTTAGCCACTTCTGTTACTGGATGTTCAGGCTCTTTCAGATCAGGGGTTTCACGAAGCACTTCACTGATTCGGTGGATACTGACCATGGACATGGAGATCATGACCACCACCATAGATAACATCATCAAACTCATGAGCAGAGACATGATATAGCTGAAAAGACTGGTAAGTTCACCAGTGGTCATACTGCCTCCAACGATGAATTGTGCTCCCAACCAAGATGCCGAGATGATGCAGAAATAAACGGCTAACATCATGGCTGGATGGTTGAAAGCCAACAGACCCTCTGCCTTGACAGCAAGACGGTAAAGATTTGCAGATGCTTTAGAGAACTTGTCATTCTCATAACCTTCTCGTACAAAGGCTTTGACCACTCGGATAGCAGAAACATTCTCCTGTACACTGGCATTCAGATCGTCGTATTTTTGAAACACCTGATTGAAGATTTTCAGGGTGATCACCATAATAGCCCCTAATACCACAATTAGAAATACGACTGCAATGAGGAATATCAGGCTCATGCGGGGACTGATCATAAGGCACATCGCATAGCTAAATATCAACATCAAGGGTGAACGCACAGCAATTCGGATTACCATCATGAAAGCGTTTTGTACGTTTGTGATGTCGGTGGTCATACGGGTGACCAAACTGGGTACGCTGAATTTATCAATATTGGAAAAGGAAAAGGTTTGAATGTTTGCGTAGATCGCTTCTCGTAGGTTGGCTGAAAGCCCAGAGGATGCACTTGCAGCGTACTTGCCGGCAAACGTACCAAAAACCAGGCTAAGCAAAGCCAAGACCACGATAAAGATTCCGTAACGATACACCACAGGGAGATTGGCGGCCCCCAGGCCCTGGTCAATGATGATGGCAGTGACAAAGGGCATCAGGATCTCCATCAAGACCTCCAATGCTGTTAGACCAATACAAAGTAGGGTGTCTCTACGGAATCGACCCAGCTGTTGTAGTACTTGTTTCACGTTGTAGATACCTCCTTTTGGATACAAGTCTGGTATATAGACAGATTTTGTAGCATTTTTTGTTGCAGGCGGTCCAGCGTGGATAACTCCTGCAAGGAGAAGTCTTGATAAAGCGCATTTTGAGCATCTTGAATAGACTCCTCTAGAAACCCCTGAAGTTGCTGCCCCTTTTTCGTGGCAAAAAGCAATTTACGCCGGTTATCCTTTTGGCAGGACTCTGTCCGCACATAGTCTTTTTCTCGTAGTCTCTTGATCAGGTACGAGATGGTGGCCTTAGAATGCCCGGTGGTTCGGTGCAGAGTTGTTACTGACACACCAATTCTGGCGTGTCGTAGGATATATAACAAAGTCTGGGCCTGGACACCTGTGATGTCTGCCGTTGCAAGTGTGCGATTAACAAGCAGATCCAGCTGAAGGTTGATCTGCCTGCCTTCTCGAATGAGTCGTCCTTGATCCAGCGTCATGAAGCAATCCCTCCTTTGTGTTATGTATTTTGTCAATTGTTAGGCTTCTTACTTTTTTATAACACAATAGCGCTTGTAAGTGAAATTCAAATCTGCTATAATCTATAAATATTTTTTATTGCTATTTTCCATTATATAAATAGATAGAGAAAGGAGAGAGCATAGTTGAACACCACCCAGCTGGAATGTTTTCTGGCGGCGGCAGATTTTCTGAATTTTTCCCGGGCAGGGGAGCGCCTTCGTATCACCCAACCTGCTGTTAGCCATCAAATTAAAACTTTGGAGGATGAATTGGGCGTTTCACTGTTTAGCCGAACCAGTAAAAGCGTTCGGCTGACGCAGGAGGGACATCTGTTTTTGCAGTATGCCAGGGAGATTCTTAAGCTGACCAGGATGTCCAAAGCTCAAGTTGGACAATGCCAGATGGGACAGCCTTTGCGTTTGGGAATTGGCTGTCGCAGCAGAACGGATCTTTTACTCCTTCGGCCTGCTTTAGAGCGGCTGCGGCAAGAGGATGCACAGGTATTGCCTTTGCCACGTTTGATCCCTTCCAGTGCTCTAGATCATTTGCTGATGGAAGGAGATATCAAGCTGATGCTCACTTTTCAGGAAACAGCGCCCAAAAACAGTGTTTTCCGAGAGATAGTACGCTGCCCTGTGGTGTGTGTGTGTCGAGAGGATCATCCTTTGGCGTCTATTGATGCATTGACTTTGGAAAAGCTCAAAGGCGACATGTGGCGCATTGCAGCTTGTCCACCATCTGTCTGTCCCCCTGCTCTCTTTGCAATACAAGGGCAAATTATTACCGCCAATCGCCCGGATCAGGTGATTTTTTGTGAGAGCCAAGAGGTATTACTTACTCTAGTAGAAACAGGCTACGCTTTTGCTGTTATAGCAGATTTTCCACAACTTCGGCAACCAGGGCTGCGGTATATTCCTCTGCAGACATGCGAGACTCTTTCCTTTGGCGTAGCTTATCTGAGAGGAAGCCGTAATCTGGCGTTGCGCCGCCTTCTTACTCTGCTGGAAGAAACAATATAAATCGTGATTGGGGAAAATAGAAAAAACGAAGGAGGTCACCCATATGGGTGACCTCCTTTACCAATAATTTTGAAATGCAGAAAAAATGATAGAGGATAACAGTCTGCAAACGAGGTACACTAAAGGAGAATATTGTACAAGGGAGGACTGTATGACAAACCGTATCATATCGAACAAACAATTGGTCAGTTTTAGGCAGTATTTGAGAGAAGAAGAACGTAGTAAAGCCACTATAGAGAAATATCTTCGAGAGGTGCAGCAGTTTCAAAGCTATCTGCAAGGAACGGCGGTTGCCAAAATAAAAGTTGCTCAGTGGAAGGAGTACTTGATCGCTCAAAATTATAGCCCTTCTACTATCAATGGGAAATTGACGGCTCTAGATCGGTTTTTCGCCTATTGTGGCTGGGAAGATTGCCAAGTCAAACACTTGAAACTCCAGCGGAAGTTATTTCGAGATTCCAATCAGGAATTAACCAAAGAGGAGTACAAGCGTTTGATTACCACAGCTGATACACTTGAAAAAAACGTTTGGCTCTACTGATGGAAACCATTTGCGCTACTGGTATCAGAGTGTCTGAGGTGAAATATATTACCATAGAAGCAGTTTCTCAAGGAAAGGTAGAGGTATCTTTGAAAGGAAAGATTCGCACCATTCTCATTCCTGGGAAGTTGTGCTGTAAACTCCAAAAATATGCTCAGAAAAACAAAATCGCCTCGGGTGAACTCTTTCTCACCAGAAGCGGCAACAGTCTTTCTCGGAAGCAGATTTGGGCAGAGATGAAAGGATTGTGTGAAAAGGCAGGTGTGGAGCCATCTAAAGTGTTTCCCCACAATCTGCGTCATCTATTTGCACGGACTTTTTACAAGGTGTGCCGAGATGTGGCAAAGCTGGCAGATGTGTTGGGCCATAGCTCTATCGAGACAACTCGCACTTATCTTGTTTCCACCGGCGCGGAACATGCAAAGATGTTAGAGATGCTTCGGCTAGTGTCGTAGGACAGAATCTGCCTTCTGTCATATTGAAATGAAAAGTGAAGGTACATAAGCTTGTGTTGAACCTTATCTTACCAGTCCTCTTTGCAAAAATCAAGGCTTTTTATCATTTTGCGCACGAAAACCAAGACCGCCAACCATTTTCTTTTGCCGGTCTGATTTGTTATGTTTATGAACTTGTTTTTCAGCTGCATATAGTAACAGCAAATGGGTTCTCTGGCACATTATGGCCTTTTGGTTTTGCTGTCCTTGCTTTTATCAGTCTATTGAGTGAATTTCAATATGACAGAAGGCAGATTCTGTCTTGAAAATCTTTGTGAAAAGTGTAGTGTGGCGGGTTAAAGTGGATTGGTGTATGAACTCATCTGAGGTATATAGTAACATTATGATTGTAAGATAAAAATACTCTTGCATTTACCATATGAGTTGGTAAAATAAGGGGGAAATCTATTGGATTGAGTCGTAAGAAAAAGGATAGTCTATACCCATGCTTGTTTTAAACATGAAAGAAGCAAATGATCTGGGCAAATAGCGGAAAACCGCATTTGTGATAAACGAAAATCTGATACATAGGAGGACACAAACCATGCGGAAAGCACGAACGCGAATTTGGGGCATCTTGCTGACTTGCGCAATGCTTCTTACCTTACTGCCCATCAGCGCATTGGCAGCAGGTACGGTAGAGGTTACCGATTTTGAAACATTGAAAACGGCGACATCGGCAGAGGAAGGCTCCATTGTAGAAGTCAGCGGGGACATTGTCATGACCGAAGGAGTAACCTTCATGAACAAGGTAACGCTAAAGCTGACAGAAACTGCAAATATCACTTATGCAAGTGATACCAATTCCAAGTTTGAGCTGATCACTCTTCAAGGTGGATCTACATTAGATATGGCCGCCGGAGCAAAGGTTACCATGAATGGTGATGAAGCTAGCCAGAATAGCAACCGTGACTGGCGGGCCATTTATTCTAATGGCGACTTGACCGTCTCTCAGTTTGCCGGCGAGGTTGAGGTGAATTACGCCAAAGGCAGGGGACTTTATGCCAACAATGACCTTATCTTTACCGCTCCCATGGAAGGCAAGGTCACGATGAACAACCCCGACGGTGAAAATCGGTATCACTACGGCATCGTATCCTATGAGGGCAATGTGATTTTTGAGCAGGGTATTGCTGAAAGCGGCGAAGTGACTGTAGTATTTGGCGGCGGGAATAACGGTCATGGGATTGCCGCCCAGAGTGGCTCTGTTACCATCAACGGTGATATGGCAGGCAAGATCGATGTCCAGCTTGGTAAATCTCATGCAGGTTGCGGTATCTATGCCATGGAAAACGTCACTGTGACCGGTGACATTTCCGGCAGCATCTATGCCCGTGGTGGTTCGGGCAGCGGTTTTGGCATCTATGCTATCAATGGCGATATTGCCATTGCAAAAATCTCTGGTACCGTTACTGGTGACTGCTACAACAAAGAGATGCTCAACTCTCAGAGCGGTGCTTCCGCCATCTATGCTTATAGTGGTAGCATCTATGGCAGTAAGAGCGGCGAAACCATCGAGCCTATCCAGCTGACCGGCACACTCTCCAGCACCGTAGGTCGTAACGACGCATTTACTGTTTGGTCAAATGGGGATACCTTTATTGCCATTTCTGGTGATGGTGAGATCAAGGCCCAATCTTCTTTTGGCGCAGAATGGACAGGTCTTGAACCCAGTTATGAAGATATGAGCAACAACTGGGGCGGTGCTGCTGCCGGTGTGGTTGCAGGCGGAACCATTAACATTACAGGCAACCAGGATGCCATTACTGTTGTTTCTGAAAGTGAAAAGGGCACTCCAGTGGATGCCGGATTCCTGGCTGACACTGGTTCTCTGGATTCAGTGAACCATATCACAACATTCCTTTCTAATGTGGCTCGCGACAATCAAGCCGGTGCGCTTGCAGCCAATGAAGCACTTACCAACGAGGATAAAGCACTGATCAACGGCTATGATGAAATGATCGATAACATTTATGATCAGGTTGCCCTGAATGTTGGTGCCAATCAGACTTATAAGACGATTGCCGAAGCTGTTCAGGCTGCTACAGACGGTGATATCATTCGGATTATGGAAGATATAACTATTGATGAGATGGTTACCATCAACCAAGGGATCACTGTCATTGCAGCCAAGGGGGTTACCATCACTGGTACAGCCAAAGACGGCAAACCAGCTCTTTACCTGGACGCAGATAATGTTAAACTCAGCGGCCTGACGATCCAATTTGCCAGCGCAACAGAAAACGGCAACATTGCTGCTATCGGTATGGGCCATGACAACTCCGGCATTGTAGTGAAGGATTGCCAGATCACAACTGGTAGCAATAACCGCGCTCTGGCACCTTATGATGGAACGAATTTTGCTTATGCCACGGATATGGCCTATACGATCACAGGCAATACTATTACTACCGATTCCAATCAAGGCGCCATTTTTGCTGCTAACTTCAAAGGCGAGATCACCGGCAACACCTTTAATCGCGTGCCCGGCACAGTGGGCAACGTGTGGGCTGTCAACGGTACCCTGATGAAAGAGTTGACAATCAGCGGAAATACCTTCAACGACTGCGGTATCATTGCCAACGGTACAGTGGAGATCTGCGACAACAAGTTTAGCCTGGATGCACAGGCAAACGGCATTGTATTCGGGGCTTACGGTCAGTGGGGTGTACCGAACCTGACTGTAGAAAATAATGATTTTACAGGCACCGGTACCGCGTTCTATTTTACTGATCTCTATGGAACAAACGGGAGTCAAACTGGAACATTAGCAACCGATTTTGCTGATAACAGCTTTGCAGATACCGTGACCCCAGTGAACAATACCGTTCCTACACAGGTCTATTTTGATGAGAGCACTGGCTCTGTCGCCCTGGTGGATGCTGTTGTGGATAGC
>CAWVKD010000015.1:0-6803 GCA_963929765.1 Clostridia bacterium
TCCCGAAGGTCTCCCCACCATTGTCGCAGTTTCACTTTCTATTAATATCATTAAGCTATCTAGGAAAAATGCATTGGTAAAAAAGATGATCGCTTCGGAAACCATTGGCTGTATCAACATTATTTGTTCAGATAAAACCGGCACTCTCACTGAAAACAAAATGAAGGTCCGTTCTTTTTACGATGGTCACTTTCATGCAGACTGTACAGAGCTAACAGATCCGTATCTGATACATAACATCTGCCTTAATACGACAGCTGATCTTGGCGAGGATGGAAAATTTATCGGCAATCCCACAGAGTGCGCTATGCTGCGCTTCTACGAAGATTCAAAGGGCAGAAAAGTTAGCGGGAAATCTTATCACCAGCAACGCATGGATTATCCTGTCTTACAAACATTCCCTTTTAGTTCCGATTTGAAACATATGACCACCATTGTAAAAATGGACAATCAAATGATCGCTTTTTCCAAAGGCAGCCCGGAATCCATTCTTGCAATGTGCCGCATGAGCAAGGAAAAACAAGCGGAAGCAGAAACTTGCATGATGAATGTCCAAGAGCAGGCGATGCGAGTCATTGCTTTTGCACACAAAGAACTTGTAGAAGAAAAGGATTATGAATTAGAAGAAAATCATACGATCATGGAAAATGACATGGTATTCGATGGTTTTGTTGCCATTGCAGACCCTCTGCGCCATGAGGTATACGAAGCCGTAAAATCTTGTATAAGCGCTGGTGTAGAGCTGAAAATCTTAACTGGGGATAATATTGTCACCGCTACCGCCATTGCCAATGAATTACATCTCTTTGACCACGGCAAAACTGCTGTAGAGGCGAAGGAAATTGCTGACATGACTGACGACGAATTGAGCCAGGCCCTCCCCTCTATTTGTGTCATAGCTCGTAGTACACCCACCATTAAAATGCGAGTTGTAAAGCTGCTAAAGGCTCAGGGAAATGTTGTAGCAGTAACTGGAGATGGTATTAATGATGCTCCGGCACTCAAACACGCTGATGTTGGAATTGCTATGGGTATTTCTGGAACAGAAGTCTCCAAAGAAGCCAGTGACATTGTATTATTAGATGATTCCTTCGCCACAATTGTAAAAGCTGTAGAGTGGGGTCGCAATATTTATGAAAACTTCAAACGTTTTATTAGTTTTCAATTGACAGTAAACTTTGCTTCCGTCATAGTTGTCCTTGCCTCTATTTTACTGGGGTTGAACGCACCTTTTACTGCATTAGAACTGTTATGGATCAACATTATCATGGACGGTCCCCCTGCACTCACTTTGGGTCTCGAACCCAATTACAAGGATTTAATGAAACGGAAACCTACCAAACGAAGTGAGAGTATTATCTCGAAGTCTATGCTCCTGCGGATTATGCTAACAGGCAGCTATATTTCAATTGTGTTCCTATGTCAGCACCTTTACAACTTCCTCGGTGCAGCAGAGCAGGAACAGTCCTCCGTTCTATTCACCCTCTTTGTTTTATTTCAGTTATTTAACTCCTTTAATTGCCGTGAACTTCATAGTGACAGCATTTTCAAATATTTGCTGAAAAACAAAATGATGTTGTTAGTTGTAGGTGCAACTTTCATCTTACAAATTTTGTTCATTCAATACGCTGGCGCCTTTTTTGGCACTGTCCCCTTAAGCCTTGCTCTTTGGGTAAAACTGTTTGTAGTTGCATTTACTGTCATTATTTTATCTGAAGTAATAAAATTTCTCTATCGCATTTTAAAAAAGTATCATACTATATATGTCAGATCTTGTCATTCTAATACAAGGTGAAAACATAAAGGGAGCACTTTAAAGTGCTCCCTTTTAAAAACAAAAACGCATTTTTTCCGAAAGGCAACAATTTTGCCCTTTTCAACATAGCGTTATGATTCCATTCCATGTGCCTTTCGAAGCTCAACACGCCGAATCTTGCCACTTATTGTTTTCGGTAATTCCGTTACCAGTTCCACGGAACGAATCCATTTGTATTCTGCCAAATTTTTATTGCAAAATTCACGCAATTCTTTTTGTAAGGTGGTTTTAGGAATATCCGTTGTTGCTGGAACAACAAAAGCTTTGATTGCCTGACCGCGCAATGCATCAGGCACACCCACAACAGAGCATTCCAAAACCGCATGATGTGTCATTAACACATTCTCTATTTCGTAAGACCCTACACGAAACCCACCGGTTTTAATAACATCATCAATACGTCCATAAAACCAATAATAGCCATCTTCATCTCGCCATGCAATATCACCAGTATGGTATACACCATTACGCCAAACATACTGATACAGTTCATCGTTTTCATGATATGCAATGAAAATGCCATGTTGACGCCCTTCTTTTGGCGGGAGGATTACCAATTCCCCTAATTCCCCGTCGGCAGCGTAAGTCCCATCGTCTTTGAGCAATTCCACATGATACATGGGAGAGGCTTTTCCCATAGAGCCAGGACGTGATTCCATTCCCTTGAAATTGGCAAGAATCAATGTTGATTCTGTCTGTCCAAAACCTTCCATTAGCTCAAGACCTGTTTTGTCCTGAAATTTATGAAATACTTCTGGATTGAGCGCTTCTCCTGCTGTACTTGCATGGCGTAGAGTTGGCATTTTATCAACTCCCTTTTTCACCAAATAACGGTATACAGTAGGTGGAGCACAAAAAGTGGTTACACCATATCGATTAATAATAACAGTGAGTTGCTTTGGGTCAAAATTATCAAAGTCATAGACCATCACTGCACTACCACAAAGCCATTGACCATACATTTTACCCCAAGACGCTTTTGCCCAGCCTGTTTCAGCTACTGTAAAATGCAAACCGCCATCCAGCACTTGTTGCCAATACCGAGCTGTAATAATATGCGCCAGTGGATACGTATGGTCGTGAAGAACCCCTTTGGGGTAACCGGTCGTTCCTGATGTGAAATACATCAGCATGGGGTCCTGTACTTCGGTCTGCTGACGTTCTAGTTGAGTCGGAGCCTTTGTGATGGCTTCTGTTATATTGACAAAATGTTCTGCTTCACATTGGACCGTCCACAAAAAAGGACGGTTAGGGCACTGTTCTACCGCCATCCACAATCGTCGGCACACGTCCTCCTGTGGTGTGCATACAACAGCTCGAATGTTACCGGTCTTAAAACGGTATAAAAAGTCATCTTCTGTCAGCATATGGGTAACAGGAACAGCGACAGCACCAATTTTATGGAGTGCTGGCATAATGTACCAATATTCATAGTGCCGCTTTAATACAACCATAACCCGATCACCTTTACCAATACCTGCATCCAAAAAAACGTGGGCAGCTTGGTTGCTTAATCGGCTTATCTCGGCAAAAGTGAAAACCTTCGTGTCCCCTTCGGTGTTACACCATACAACTGCTTTGCGTTCTGGCTCTGCAGCTGCAATCGCATCTACCACATCATATCCAAAATTGAAATGATCGGGATAACGAAGTGAAAAGGCTGTCAGCTGCCCTTTCTCATCCACCTCTTCCGTGCAAAATTGTTTGTATATACTCATAAAACCTCTATTCCTCAAGCAGTTGATAACATTGTTCATAAAAAGAGGGTAAACGTCGCTTTAAACTAATCGGCCTCCGAGTTGTAGCATCTAAAAAACAGTGTTCACTATGGCCCGATGCCACAACTGTACCGTCTTCACTCTTTATTTCGTAACAAAACGATGCGCGAACACCATTAAATGCCGTGAGTGAAACCGATATGTCTATTGTATCATCATAATGCGTCGGAGTGATATACCGACAGTCAACAGATACCACCGGCATAATGATTCCTTCTTCTTCCATCTCTCTGTAATTGACACCCGCTTGTCGCATATAGTCCAATCGTGCCTCTTCCATCCAGCGTATATAATTAGAGTGATGTACAATGGACATCTGATCCGTTTCATAGTAAAACACACGGCGCTTATAAGGTTTCACGTTAATCACCATTCTCCTTTTTCCAAACTCCAATATTGCGAAAACGTAGATAGCGTCTCTCAAGTAAAGTGGATGTGGGAAGACTCATCAGTTCATCAATTTCTTTTTCTAAATCATTTCTGATCGCATCATAGTACTCGTCTTTTCCCAAATTTTTCTCTGGAAGAATGCGTTCAATTACTTTCAATTCAAATGCATCTGCCGCTGTAATTTTAAGGTTTTCGGCAGCTTCCGCAGCACGAGAAGCATCTTTCCAGAGAATGCTGGCACATCCCTCTGGCGAGATAACAGAATAGACGGAATTTTCTAGCATCCACACACGGTCTGCTACTGATAAAGCCAATGCTCCACCACTTCCGCCTTCTCCGATCAATATTGTAACAATGGGTACTTTTAGTGCCATCATTTCATTGAGGTTCTCTGCAATGGCCTGACCTTGGCCTCGCTCTTCTGCACCAATACCGCAATAGGCTCCAGAGGTGTCCACCAGGCAAATGACAGGTCTGTGGAATTTCTCCGCTTGTTTCATAAGCCGAAGGGCTTTCCGATATCCTTCAGGATGAGGTGCACCAAAATTACGCATGGTCCGCTCTTTTGCCTGATGTCCTTTCTCTATGGCAATCACGGTAACAGGTTGTTCGCCAAGGTATGCAACCCCTGCCACAATGGCAGCATCATCAGCATATCTGCGATCTCCATGAAGTTCAAAGAAATCCGTAAAGACATGTTGAATATAGTCTACTCCTGTAGGACGATTGTTCGCCCGTGCAGAACGCACTCTATCATAGGCTTTTAGAATCATTTTGGCCTCCCGTGTGTAACTTGATCAATTTTGCCAATTGCTCCCGCTGATCGCTGCGTGGCACAATCGCATCAATAAAACCATGCTCTAGCAAAAATTCCGCTCTCTGAAAACCTTTGGGAAGCTTTTTCCGTGTGGTCTGTTCAATCACACGTGCGCCAGCAAATCCAATCAAAGCGCCAGGCTCTGCAAGGATAATGTCACCTTCCATTCCAAAGCTGGCCGTAACACCACCAGTGGTAGGATCTGTTAAAACAGAGCAGAAAAACAGGCCCGCATCGCTGTGCCGCCGGACTGCTCCACTGGTTTTCGCCATTTGCATCAGTGAAATGATTCCTTCCTGCATTCGCGCCCCACCAGAAACGGCAAATCCAATAACTGGCAACCGAAGTTCAATTGCTGTTTCAAATAAACGAGTGATTTTTTCACCTACCGCACTACCCATACTGGCCATCATAAAATATGGTTCCATGAAAAAGAGGCAACATTTTTGCCCTAAAATGTTTCCCGTTCCGCAAATAACCGCTTCATGTTCGTCACTGGCATTGTATGCTGTTTCCAGCTTTTCAGGATAACCTGGAAAATGCAAAATATCTTTTGCCTCAACTTCTGTATACAGTTCTTCGAAGCTGTTGGTATCCACTACAAATCGCAATCTTTGCCGTGCATTCATACGGAAATGATATCCACATGCACATGTATGTGCATTGCCAAATAAATAGCTCAACGGAATATCTTTATGACAGTTTGGACAATTTTTTACCGGCTCATTTTCATCACCTTGGACCGCAGCTGATTTTCGGCCTCCAAATTCCAGCTCGTTTCTTGGCTTATAGTTGAATTTGATAAACGGCATATCCACCACCTCACTTTCCAAAGTAATCTAAATGATAACTTCCATCACTAAAAGAAGGACTGCTCACAATGTCTATCTGCTCTTCTATATTATTGGGGACGCCGTCAATTACTAACTCACAAAGAGCCGCCCGCATTTTGCGCAGCGCCTCTTCACGCGTCCCAGCGTAGACCACTAACTTTCCCAACAATGAATCATAAAAAGGTGTGATAGACATCCCAGTTACAAGGAACGTATCAAACCGTATAAATGGGCCGCCCGGGACATGTAGAAACTCTACCTTCCCAGGTGCAAGAGCCACAATGCGGCATTCAATCGAGGAGCCGCTCAATTTGATTTGATCTTGCTTGTAATGAATGGGAATTCCCGCTGCGATGCGTATTTGCCACTTGACAAGATCAATCCCCGTCAGAGATTCGGTAACCGTATGTTCTACCTGAAGCCGGACATTCATCTCCATAAAATAAAAATGCCCTTCGCTGTCCATCAAAAATTCCAATGTGCCCACACCAACATAGTGGAGTTCCTTGATTGCTTTGTTCGACCATGCTATTAGTTCTTCCCGCTGCGCCTCCGTTACTCCTGGAGAAGGAGACTCTTCAATCAACTTCTGATTGCGTTGCTGAATAGAGCAATCGCGTTCCCCCAGACAAACGACATTACCCTGCTCGTCTGCTAGTATTTGTAATTCAATATGTTTAGCTGGATGAATATATTTTTCTACATAGATTGCCCTATCTCCAAAGGCGGCATTCACCTCGGCTGTGGCAGATAGAAATGTGGCTTCCATTTCGCTCTCTTGTTGCACCAGACGAATTCCTCGGCCTCCACCGCCAGATCTTGCTTTCAGCATAACAGGATAGCCTAATTTTTTTGCTTCTGTCAGAGCATCGTCAACGCTTTCAACAATACGGGAACCTGGAATAACTGGTAAACCAACAGCTTCCATACGTCGCTTGAGTTGCTCTTTATTGGCTGTTTCCTTCATATTCTCTACTGTTGGTCCAATGAAAACAAGCCCATTTTCTCTGCACATGGCAGCAAACTCTGCATTTTCAGATAAGAAGCCATAGCCAGGATGTATCGCCTTTGCACCGCAAGAAAGTGCGGTACTGATAATACGTTCCGCATTGAGATAGCTATCAGAAGATTCAGCACGTCCAATACAATAACTTTCGTCAGCAAGCGCA
>CAWVKD010000016.1:0-21325 GCA_963929765.1 Clostridia bacterium
AGCATTGACCCAGCCACGTGCTTCATAATACATGGGTAGGGTTTCGCTCAATCTATTGACCTGTCCTTTCGAAGGACCATCTGCAATGGGTTCATCGGTGAGACGTTTTGGCAGACAGTCATCTTCCGGCTTCATGCCAGCAGCCTTATTGAACATACGTTCCATATTATAGATACGTTCACCAGTTTTTAAAACGTCTTCCACTGTATAATTGGTACCAATACCTGCATTCAAAAGCTCTGTGAATTCAGGAGCGCGCATAGCAAAAGAGGTAAATGTGCAGAATCCAAGAGAGTCAACAACGGAATTCAAATCTTGATAGGCCTTTGCCAATGCTGCTCTTCCTTCAATACTGGTACGGTCAACTGGCTGCTCGAACAGTCCAAGAACTTCCTGGCTTACCGTATAACCACGAACATGGCAACCACCACGGTTGGAAGTAGCATAGTTGATGCCGATTCCCTGAATGGCACGCGCATCGTATGCTGGCAGTTCCTGCTTTTTCACGCTCATAGAGTATTCAGGATGACCATAATGTTCACAAAGGCGTGCAGAACCAGAAGACATAAGCCATGCCAGATCGCTTTCCGGATCACCAATTCTCTTGGTCCATTCCACCAGGGATTTGCCATTGCCCCATTCCAACGGAGCTCCGTCACAGTCTTCTTCTTTGATATAGCCACGCTGATACAATTCCATAGCGGCTGCAATGGTACACGGAACAGAAATAGCATCTAACCCATATTCATTGCAAAGCATGTTAGCTTCATTGATAGAATCCATGTCAGCATTACCGCAGTCTGCACCATATGCCCACAGAGGTTCATATTCAGGGCCGCCACACTCTTTTCCATCTACTTTCACAACACGGGCACAGGCCATAGCACAATGATGGCAGGCACCGTTTCTGACCAGATATTTTTCCGCCAAGGTCTCACCGGAAATATCATCTGCTTTTTCAAAATAGGATCCCTGCCAGTTGCGTACTGGAAATCCGCCTACGCCGTTAATCACATTGACTAAGCTGGCTGTGCCCAGCTCACGCAGGCCACCACCTGTTACAGGTTCTTTTTTCAAAATTTCCATAGAGCGTGCATTAGCAGCTTTCAGAGCTTCCGGATCTGCAACATTGTCCACTACCTTCTTGGTTGCTTTCACTACGATTGCTTTCAGTTTTTTGGATCCCATAACAGCACCAACGCCACCACGTCCTGCTGCCCGGTCCTTATCGTTCATAATAGCTGCCAAGAGAACCTTCTTCTCGCCAGCCGGTCCAATGTTTAAAACGGAAACATCGTCTCCATATTTTTTCTTCATTGCTCCATCGATTGCTTCGCTTAACATGCCCATATAATCTTTGGCATTGTGGAAATCGATCACATCATCATTGATGGTGAGATACGTCCATTCCGGTGCTTCACCTTCTACAATAATGGCATCCCAACCAGCATATTTCAGTTTTGCACCCCAAACGCCACCAGAGTTGGAACAGGCAATCATACCAGTTAAAGGAGATTTGGTAACAACCATGTAACGACCAGAAGACGGTGTCCGAGTACCGGTCATAGGACCTGTGATAAAGATGAGCTTATTGTCTGGAGACAGGGGATCTACTGTTGCCACGCCTTCATCATAAAGCATTTTAACACCAAGGCCACGGCCTCCGATGAATTTGTGTGCTAAATCAAGATCTAGTTTTTCAACCTTGACTTCGCCTGTTGTTAAATTGATTCTTGCTATTTTTTCACAATACGCACCCATTCGATTACCTCCATTTTGATTTTCTTATGTTTGCTATTTGTTTCAACTTTTTTATGAGTGTCGTCAATAAATAAAAAAATAAATAAAAAAGGAAAAAAGGAAAAACGGGTCCAACAGCTAGGTTCTTAGCCGTCGTCCGCAAGCAATAGCGCTACATGAATAATAGACAATATGCAATTCCATGGACTTCCAGATTTATCTCTGAAGCAAAGAAACAGGAAATGTCACAGTGGCAATGACACCCATAACAAACACCTGAATCAGTTCCGCCAGGCTTCATCGAATTTTCCTTCATCTCTCAAAAAGCATTGTCATTCGCTATGCCGAAGGCCAAAAGCGATAGTTCTTGATACGGCTACATCTGTGTATTTCATCGCTCTCGACTTTGTATTTATTGACGACACTACTTGGATTATAGAAACTATTTCTCCGGAACGCAAGATCATTAAAGCATTTCCGTGCGAAATAGGATGAAATCACTTCAAATCACACAAACGGCAACAGCAAAGTTCTTCCGAAATGGTACGAAATAGTACGAAATCGAACATAATACCTACTCGTTATTGTCTTGCTTAAATAATTAAAAAAATGTATAATACATAACACGTACTTTGTAATCTTTTGTTCTATGGTAGGTGTCTGAAATATGGCTCAAAATAAATCCCTTTCTACACAAGAAGTGGCTGATATTTTACATGTCAGTAAATCCACGATTTATGAATTGATCAAACGCGGTGAGATCAACTCCTATAAAATAGGCCGCAAAGTGCGCTTTACGCAAGACGATGTAGATGCCTATATTGTTCGCTCTCGTCATGAACAAAGCACCCAGCCTATCAAACACATTAAAGTGGAAAGCACACTCTTGAATCCTCTAAATAGTGCAAACACCGGTTTCATCTTATCAGGGCAAGATGTTATCTTGGACATTTTGGCAAACTATTTACAGCAGAGCAATGTTAACGCTATGCGATGTTACCTTTCCAGTTTTGAAGGGCTCTTGTCACTTTATCAAAATAAGGTCCATGTTGCAGCTTGCCATCTCTATGCCGCTGATGAAAAGGATTTCAATACTCCTTTTGTCAAAAAATTGATGCCTGGCGTTCCCGCCGTTCTCATCAATCTCTCTTACCGCACTCAGGGTTTTTATGTACAGAAAGATAATCCCAAGCATATCACAGGATGGAAAGATCTCATGCGGAAAGACATTTCCATCCTGAACCGCCGTGTTGGTTCTAGTGCAAGAATCTTACTTGACGGACAGATTTGCAAAATGGGAATAGATCCTACTGGCATCAAAGGTTATGACAAGGAAAAAAAATCACATCTGACGGTAGCTGTTGCCATAGCAGATGGCGAAGCTGATATCGGTATTGGGACAGAGCGAGTCTCCCGCCAAATTGATGGTATTCATTTCATTCCTTTAATTGAGGAACGCTTTGATTTAGTGATACGAAAAGACCGCATGGAGACAGAAGAAGTACAAACTCTGATACGTGTTTTGAATTCAGCTCCCTTTCAAAAAGAGCTTTCTCATTTTTCTGGAAATGATTATCGCGATATTGGAAAGTTAATTGGCGAGGTGTAGTGTTATGTTGCAACTAAAAACACCAGAAGAAGTATTAGAATTGATCCATATCGAATTTGAACCTTTTCAAGGTCGAACCGAATCTGTCAAACTAGACGAAGCCATTGGTAGAGTATTGGCAAAAGATATCATTGCAACCGAATATGTACCGGACTTTAACCGTTCTACCGTAGATGGATATGCGGTCAGGGCAAAGGATACGTTTGGCTGTTCTGATGCTATCCCCGCGATTCTTCCTCTTTTCAGAGAAGTATCCATGGGTGAAGGGGCTGATTTTGTTCTGCCTGATGGATCATGCTGCGCTGTTCCCACAGGGGGCGCTATACCACGAGGCGCCGACTGTGCCATAATGATCGAATATACAGAACATTACGGCGATGGAACCATTGGTATCAGCAAAGCTGGAGCACCGGGGCAAAATATGATCTTCCGTGGCGATGATGTATGTCCGGGAGATATCATCTTAAAAGCTGGCCGATTGCTTTCTTCCCAAGATATCGGCGCTCTGGCTTCCATCGGCTGTGAATGGGTACCTGTTGTCCAAAAGCCAAAGGTAGGCATCCTTTCTACAGGTGATGAATTAGTACCCCCTCATATAAAACCTGGTCCAGGTCAGGTGCGTGATGTTAATTCTCCTATGCTCTGTGCGATGTTAAAGGCTTTTGGTGCAAATGTGGTGAATTATGGAATTGTTGCAGATCAGGAACCACTCCTCGATACGAAAATGCGCGAAGCAGTTCAAGCATGCGATGTCGTTTTGGTTTCCGGTGGAAGTAGTGTCGGTGTAAAAGATGCTACTTGCCGTATCATGGAGTCTCTCGGAACCCTTCTCTTGCATGGCATCGCCATCAAGCCTGGTAAACCAACGATTATGGGAAAAGCAGGAATAAAACCACTTGTGGGATTACCTGGACATCCTGTAGCAGCCTATTTTATAACGAAACTGTTTGTCCTCCCTCTTCTCGCTCGTCTTATGGGACGGGACATGCCTATTTATTCTGTTACTGCCGAGCTCGCTGAAAGTATGGGTGCCAATCACGGCAGAGCCCAATATTCCTGTTGCCATTTGGAACACAAAAACGGTCGACTTCTTGCCAAGCCGATTCGGTCTAAATCCGGCCTTATCACAACCCTTGCCGGCTCTGACGGCTTTTTCTGCATTGACCGCAACTGTGAAGGGCTTGCAAAAGGCAGTGAAATTCAAGTAACGATTTGTTCAGGAGAGTGAAATAACCATGGGATTTGAATATTTAACCAACGTACCACTTAAGCAGGCAAAAGAGGAATATCTTAACTTTCTGGTTCAAAAAGGATTTCGATCCAAAACAGAAATTATTTCCGTACAGCAAGCCTGTGGTAGACAGACAGCATCTGCTGTATATGCCCATATCAGCGCTCCTCATTACGCAGCCAGCGCAATGGATGGCATTGCCCTTAACGCAAAAGACAGCTTTGGTGCAACGGAAACCACACCCATCACTTTATCTCCTGATACATTCACTATAGTGGATACTGGCGATCCGATCCCAGATGGCTGCGATGCCGTTATTATGGTTGAAGATATCGTTGCCAATGAGGATGGTTCTGTTACCATCCATGATGCCGCATCCCCCTGGCAACACATCCGCCAAATCGGCGAAGATATTTGCGCAGGTGAGATGATTATTGCATCCTTCCAGACAGTAACCCCATCCGCGATTGGTGCCATGATCGCAGGCGGTGTACTAGAAATCGAAGTCATTCAAAAACCTGTCATTGGCATCATTCCTACCGGCGATGAAATCATCCCTCCCTGTTCCGATCCAAAGCCGGGCGATATCCTAGAGTTCAATTCCTCCATTTTTTCCGCTATGGTCACCCAATGGGGTGGTATTCCTGTCACCTACCCTATCGTTCCTGATACGTTTGATGAGATCAAGGAGATGGTAAAAAAGGCATCTGACGAATGTGACATGGTCATTTTAAATGCCGGCTCTTCCGCAGGACGGGAAGATTTTTCCACCCAAGTAATCAAAGAACTCGGGCAGGTTTTGTATCATGGCATTGCAATGAAACCCGGAAAACCTGCGATCCTCGGCTGCCGCGATGGAAAACCCATCCTTGGTGTTCCCGGTTATCCTGTTTCTGGTATTATCGTCATTGAAGAATTTTTACGTCCTCTTATGGACTATTTCCTAGGGCGAAATGCATCGGAAAAAGTGTGTGTTGACGCCGTGTTAACCCGTCCCATCCTTTCCGGTTTTAAATATCAGGAGTTCGTCCGGGTTCGTATGGGTTATGTGAAAAATCAATTAATGGCGTCTCCATTGAGTCGTGGCAGCGGTGTTGTCTCTTCTTTTATGAAAGCAGATGGAATCTTGGAAATTGCACAAGGTACCGAAGGATATGAAGCGGGATCCCATGTAAAAGTAAAGCTTCTCAACACGGAGGAAAAACTTCGAAACACTCTGGTTGTCATTGGCAGTCACGATCCTCTTTTAGACGAACTCGCAGACATGATGCACAGCGATAACCGCAATATCTACATGAGTTCTTCCCATGTTGGATCTATGGGCGGCATTATGGCTATCCGGCGAGGGGAAGCTCATGCTGCAGGCTGTCACTTACTGGATACGGAAACGGGAGAATACAACCTCAGCTTTATCAAGAAATACTTTCCCAAGGGCGACGTGAAACTGATCCGTTGCGTTGGTCGCCAGCAAGGACTTATGCTGCAAAAAGGTAATCCATTGCAAATAACATGCTTCGCCGATATTGCAAAAGAAGGGGTGCGATACGTCAACCGCCAAAAAGGTTCTGGCACTCGCATTTTAATGGACTACCTTTGCAAAAAAGAGGGGCTTGACACATCTAAAATTTATGGTTACGAACGAGAAGAGCTGACTCATACCTCAGTTGCTGCTCAAATCGCAAGTGGCTCTGCCGATGCTGGCATGGGTATCTTTTCTGCTGCAAGCAATTACGAACTGGACTTTTTGCCCATCTGCATTGAAGAATACGACCTGATCATTCCAGATACAGAATGGGATACTCCTATGGTGCAGCAAATGATAGAGACCTTGAAAAGCGAACGGTTCCAGCAAAAAATTTGCGCCATGGGCGGCTATACCATCGAAAATCCTGGCGAAATAATCGAGGTGAAATAAGGATATGGCCTTTGATGTTGCCATCATTGGCGGTGGACTACTGGGTTGCTTTGCTGCAAGGAACATTCGGCGGTGGAATCTATCGGCAGCGATCATTGAACAACGAGAGGATGTATGTACTGGATTTTCCCGGGCAAATACCGCTATCATATACCCAGGTTATGATAACAAGCCTGGCAGTTTAAAAGCAGAATTAACGGTACAAGCAAATACATCTTTTGACAATTTATGCCGCGAACTTGACGTGCCTTTTTCTCGTTGTGGTTCTCTCATGGTCAGTTATGGTAAACGCGCTGACAAAGTACTCCTAACAAAATATGAACAGGGGCAAAAAAATGGCGTCCCCGGCCTTCGCCTTCTCTCTGGACAGGAAGCAAAAAGGATTGAGCCTGAGTTGAGAGACGGTATTTGTTCTGCATTATACGCACCTACCACTGGAACAGTAAACCCTTGGGAACTTGGAATCGCTGCTTTTGAAAATGCAGTTGATAATGGCGTGACTCCTTTTTTAAATACAAAAGTACACAATATCAAAAGGATGGATAAAAAATATCTCATTCAAACAAACCGTGGGGAAATATGGGCCAAAGTGATTCTCAATTGCGCCGGATGGAATGCTGATAAGATACAGGAACTTCTGTTTCCCCCTAGTGTTCGGATCATTGTAGATGCAGCTGATTATCTGGTGCTCGATCGAAAGATACGACATAAACCAACACATATCATTATGCACGAACCAGAAGAAGACGGCAAAGGATTGACTGCAGTTCCAACTGTGGAAGGCAATCTGCTTCTTGGCCCTTCTCAACGGGCAGCCACAATACCCTTTGCAACAACAGAAGACGGGTTAGAATTTGTACGTAAAACCACGGCACAAATATTGCCGAATGTAGAACGCGACTGTGTGATCCGTTCATTTGGAGCGATTCGTCCCAATCCATACCGGGTAAAATGGGAACACGGAACATATGTTCGTGATGAAAAGAACATTGGTAGTTTTGTAATTGACCACCCTGAGTATGGATTTTGGAGTCTCATTGGCATCAAAACACCAGGACTTACCTGCTCCAATGAGTTGGGAAAACGAATTGCTGAACAAGCGGCGGACTATTTACATGCAGCAGAAAATCCGGCCTTTTCTCCTGATCGTGTATCCATAAAAAAAGCACATGCTTTAAGTCTGGAAGAACGTGCTTCACACATCCGGGAAAATCCTGATTACGGAGAAATTATCTGCTACTGTGAAGATATCTCAAAAGCAGAAATCATCCAGGCCATCCAACGCGGTGCTGTAACAGTTGATGGCGTTAAGCGCCGGATTGGTGCAACCATGGGACGATGCCAGGGTAGCAGGTGCCAACAAAAGATTGTAGAGATATTGGCAGAGGAACTTGGCGTTTCCATCTATGAAATACGTAAAGACGGTGGACACTCTTATATTCTGGGGGGTATGCAGGATGGAACGATATGACATTCTTGTTGTAGGTGCGGGTGCAGCTGGAATGGCAGCATCTGTTGCGGCATATGATGCAGGTTGCCGAAATATTCTACTTGTTGATCGTGCCCCTACACTCGGTGGAGTCCTTCTCCAGTGTTTACACCACGGATTTGGCCTAACCACCTTTGGAAATGAATTAACAGGCCCTGAATATGCCTTGCGTATGTCCGAACAACTTCAAAAAACAAATGCAAAAAAGAGGATGGAAACTCACGTTATTTCTATCACTTCTGATAAAACGGCATTGCTATCAAATCGCAACGGATTGTATTCTATAGCTTTTGACCAACTCATACTTGCATCCGGTTGCCGGGAAAAACCCATTGGTGCACTTCCCATCAGTGGCACACGTCCTTCTGGTATCTTCACTGCAGGTCAAGCCCAGGAAATGATCCATCTGCGGCATCAAGATCTTGGCAATCATGTCTTGATCCTAGGCAGCGGAGATCTGGGCATGATCATGGCACAGCGTTTTGCTCTTGAGGGAAAACATGTTATTGCAGTTGTGGAACAAAAACCGCATTACAGCGGTCTTGCAAGAAATTATCATCGGTGCATTGAGCCGTACAAAATACCACTTCTCTGCTCCGCTACCATCACTGAAATACGGGGGGATGACCGTATCACTGGTGTGACTTTGCAATCTCTTAACACTGGAAAATGTCAATATCTCCCCTGTGACACACTGATCACTGCCGTTGGTCTTGTTCCCGACCAGGAACTTGTTCAAGATCTTGAAGATTTGAATTGGGTTCACCTCTCTGGAAATTGTAACCGAGTACACAGCATCGTTGATTCTGCTGTGTCAGAAGCTTCTATGGTGGGAGAGCGTGCTTATCAAAACATCAAATTCCAACATGGTTAATATGAAAAGCAGCGCCCATTGATACCACTTGAATCAGAACATTAAGATAGCATATAGAGAAAAAAATGGTAACAGCAACATGTCTCCTTTTCGATATCCACTTTTTGTTCAACAGCGAACAGTAATTGACATCTTTTTGTAAATGCGTTATTCTTTAAAAAAAATAATATAGAGCGCTTTGATTATTTTTTTATTGTATTATTTAATTTAAACAGCAAAGTAGACCATATTTTATTGTTAGTTGTTTCTTTATCTTTTAACAATTTTCCCAGGAAGAAAAGATAGTGAATCATTCAATTATCAAATTCGTTTTTAAAAGCAATTTGTCAAATAGCATTTAGTGTACTATTACGAAGTAATCTCGTTTGGCTAGTGCAAAATATGCTAAGGTAGTCTTTCCCATATCCTTCACTGGGTTTGCAAATTGTTGATAGACCAAGAACTCAATTATTTTTATTTTATTTAAAGGAGGATTCCCTATGAAAAAAACAGTTGTATTTCTTCTCTCCCTGTGTATGATGCTCTCCCTCTTTGCAGGCTGTGGCAATACACAAACAAACACTCCAGCTTCCGATACCCCTGAAACTTCTGTCTCTCCAACTACATCCGAAGGGTCCGGCGAAGATCGTGTCGTCACCATTACTGATATGAGTGGTGATGAAGTTACCATCAAAGGAGAAGTCAAAGAAATTGTCAATCTTTGGCCGGCAGGTACTAGTTCGTTCTTTGTCATGGGTGCAGGTGATCTGATTTCAGGTCTTGCAACCAATGACCCTGGTACCATGAACGCCTGGTCCCAGTTTTTCTATCCTGATTGTGTCAATATCCCTGGCCTTGGCGGTACTTCTCCATCGGTAGAAGAAATTGTAAAATTGGAACCTGACCTTGTCATCATCCATCCGACAACAGCAAAAGACGGCCTTGCTGAACAGATCCGTCAAGCTGGTATCCCCGCTATCAACATTAACTTTAGCAATTATGAGGAAATGATCCAAGCTTACACCATTCTTGGTGAAATCCTCGGCGGTGAATACCAAGAAAAGCTGACAACATGGTGCAACACGGTACAAGAAAAAATTACAAATGTTCGCAATATTACTGCCAATCTGACAGAAGAAGAAAAACCCATTGTCTACTACATTGCTGGCCAGAAAAATACCCTTCTTGGTACCATGGCTGCAAGCTCTTCCACGTCTACCAACATTATGCAGGACTGGATCGAATCTGCAGGTGGCCGCTTTGCTTCAAAAGAAATGAATCTGGCAGCAAATGAAGCTGTTGCAGAAGAAGTATTCTCTCTCAATCCCGATGTAATCATGTGCTGTGGTATCTATCAGCATCAGCTGCGTCACGCCTTGGAAACCACCGATGGCTGGAAAGAATTAAATGCTGTTAAAAACGGCCGTGTTTATAATAACCCCTATGCTTGCTTCAACTGGGATCGTTTTGGAATGGAAAGCCTGTTGCAAATCGACTTTGCATTGCTTTGCATTCAACCAGAGCTGGCAGAAGCCAACGGAATCACCAAGGATTCTATGATTCAAGAGATTATCGACTTCTATGCCTATTATAATGGCAAACAGATGACTGTTGAGGAAGCCACCAACATGTTCAACGGCCTCCAGCCTGATGGAACTGCCGAGTATCCTGTCGAATGATGATGAATCGTACTGCAAAAAAAGTTCAAGAAAAGCAAACTCTTCCCGTTGATACAAACGGGAAGAGTTTGCATAGAGGACGGTTAAATATTTCCGATTCCGGTTATATTGTCGCATTTTGGTTTGCTTTGATCTTGCTGGTCGTTGTATTTGCTACCTCTTTGTCAGTTGGAAGGTATGGCGTCCCATTTTTTGATACGTTCCGTATCTTGCTAAGCAATCTCTTTCCCATGGATATAACATGGACTGATGTGTCCGAAGCTGTGGTTATGACTCTGCGTCTTCCCAGAACTCTTGCCGCCGTTTTATGTGGTGCGGCATTGGCATTGTCAGGTGCCTGTTATCAGAGTATTTTCAAAAACCCCATGGTTTCACCTGATCTCTTGGGTGTATCGTCAGGGGCATGTATCGGTGCTGCCATCGCCATTTTGCTCAGTGCAGGCAGCTTCATGATACAGGCAAGTGCCTTTATTTGCGGTTTGATTACGGTAGGCATTACCACTCTGATCCCTCGTCTCATCCGGAATCAATCTACTACTGTTTTGGTGTTATCTGGAGTTGTGGTAGGTAGTCTTGCATCTTCTATCATGAGTATTATCAAATTTGTGGCAGATACAGATACCAAATTGGCAGAAATCACTTACTGGACTATGGGATCTTTTGCAACAGTCACTTTATTGGATATCCTTCCCATTCTTCCTACAACCTTAATTCCTATGGCCGTTATCTTATTGATGCGGTACCGATTGAATGTTCTGTCTCTTGGTGACAGTGAAGCACGATCTCTTGGCATCAATCTGCAAGCCACACGGGGCATTTTTGTGCTATGCTCCACCCTGATTACTGCAAGCTGTGTTTGTCTTGCTGGTTCCATTGGCTGGGTCGGATTGGTGATCCCCCATACAGCCCGTATGATCGTCGGTGCTGATAACAAACGAATGTTACCTATTGCTATGTTGTTTGGAAGTATTTTTATGCTCATCATTGACATTCTTTGTCGTACCCTTACATCAGCGGAACTAAAGATCGGAATCTTGACCGGAATAATTGGTGCACCGTTCTTTATTTTCCTTTTGATCAAACAGAACAGGAGTCTGCAATGATTTTAGAAGTCAAGAATTTGAGTTTTCATTATTATAACAGCCGCACTATTTTTCATGATGTCAGCTTCAGTTTGGAAAAAGGCGATGTATTGTCGATCCTTGGCACCAACGGTGCAGGCAAGTCAACCTTGCTAAATTGCATTGCTAACTTGTTTCGCCCCAACACAGGAGAGATTTTGCTCAACGGAACACCTATGTCTTCCATGCGCATGTCAGAGATTGCACGTATCATCGGTTATGTACCTCAAACCCATACTCCTGCGTATGCTTATACGGTACGTGAATTTACTGTTATGGGACGCACACCTTATATCGGCGCTTTTGCAAGACCTTCCAAAAAAGATTATCAAATCGCTGATGCGGCATTGGAGCGAATGGGGATTACCCATCTGCGGGACAAAGCATATACGGAAATTTCAGGTGGTGAGCGACAACAGGTTGCCATCGCCCGGGTCATTACTCAGCAACCGCAAATCATCCTACTTGACGAGCCAACGGCTCATTTGGATTATGGAAATCAATACCGTGTTGTGCAAATGGTTAAAGAACTTTCCAAAGAAGGTTATGCCCTTCTCATGACAACCCATAATCCAGACCACGCCATCATTTTAGATGGTAAGGTGGCTATTTTAAACCGGGAAGGTGTCCTTGGCGTTGGCCAAGCAGTTGATACCTTGAACGCAGAAACACTTACAAAATTATATGGCTTGCATGTCAAAACAGTCTATGATAATGATGCAAAGCGAAACGTATGTGTCGTTTGTTAAAAACAGAAAGCAGGAAAATGATTGATGGAAAATTACAGAGAATATTTAAGTGAGCTGAAAACCACCACCCTGTTCCAGGATATGGATGACAATGAAATAATACTGCTACTGGAAGCTATGCAACCGAAAATTGAACACCGAAAAAAGGGTGACCTGGGCATTGGGCCAATCGAAAAAAACAGTTTTAAAATGATATTGCGGACAACACCGCAAAAGCCTATTGCTCCTCGCAAATTCAAATGGGACATGCCAAAGTTTGGAGAACCTGGTATGATCATGGCAGAAATTCCTTCCTTTTCTGCTATGCAGGATGCGTTGCCCAAAAGCAATCGTCGGCGGCCACCCCATCCCAAACACCTCTTGGAAGGCGATATGGATTTGCTGGTATTGACCAATGATATGATCACTGCCTATTATAGTCCTGAAATCTCTCGCATACAGGGTATTTTCACCCGCAACATGTACGGCATTCTAGCCCAGAAAGTCTGTGACGTGCGCCACGAGCTATTCTTGATCAGGGACGGGCGAGATATGTTCCAAGAATATGATAAAACCCTACAAATATTGACAGCAGGCGTTGTCTCATCTATCACCAAAGAAATGGTGCAGCATTGGAATTTGAAACATCCTGAATTACAAGCGGAAATGCATGTGGGCGGTTCTGTAGACTTAATTCGCAGAGTCGTTGCCGGTGAGCGTTGCGATGTTTTGATTTTAGCAGATGATACCAATATTCCAGATATGTTGATGCCAAAATGGGTCGATGGCTATACTATCTTTGCCGGTAATAGCATGGTAATCACTGCCACACCTGGCAATGATATTAACAGTCAAAACTGGAAAGAAAAGCTGCTTGCACCTGATGCTGTTTTTGGACATAAAAATCCCTATGGCGATCCTGGCGGTTATCGAGCTGTTATGGCAATGCTGCTTGCAGATCAGGTAGAAACTGGACTGTCTGACCAGCTGATGAACCATCCCGGTCACATAGGAATGGATCCCCATTTGACACCAAAGGAACTACCCCAACCCCAATATGAATTTGGTTATCGTTCAGGCGCTGTTGTATCTGGAAAACCCTTTGCGGAACTTCCTTCTTGTATGAACTTATCAGATCCTGCACAGAAGGAGAATTATGCTAAAGTGAGCTTTTCTGTTGACGAGACGAATACGGTCGTGGGGGCACCTATTGCCCATGCCTTAACCATTCCTAAAACTGCCCAATTTCCCGAAGCAGCTCGAGCATTTGCCAAGCAGTTTTTAAGTGTCGATTTTGCATCACGTGGTTTTCTCCCGCGGCACGAGGTCGTTGGGCAAGATATTTTGAAGTAATCTCTACCATAATACGAAATCCTGCTGTGTTACAATCAAATCACAGCAGAACAGTTCTGAGAAGACGGCTTTCTGACATGGAAACCGTCTTCTTCATAATCAGAGAAACAGTACAAACGCTCCCTTTAGAATAAAATGTAAAACCAAATCTTTCTTTGATTATGATCGCGTTTTTATTTCCTATGCGCAAATTCCAGTAATGCGAAAATGTTGACCTTTTGATGGAAAAAGCGCATACTATCTACCATAACATATGTCATCCTTCTTTGGAATAATGCGCCCTTCCTGTTGAAGAAGCTATAGAAAGAATCTCTGGCCAATGGATCATCGATGCACAAAAAGGCAATGAGGTGACCAAATGAAAACCATAGCAATTATTGATGATGATATTCATATTGGAGATATGCTCCAAGAAGTTTTGGAAAAAGAAAATTATCGTATTGTGCGTGCTTATTCCGGAACAGAAGCTCTTTATCTACTATCTGGAGAAAAACCGGATTTGATCCTTTTGGATCTCATGCTCCCCGGCCTTTCCGGTGAAAAAGTACTAGAACAGATTCAGGGAATCCCTGTGATTGTCATTTCTGCCAAAGTAGATGTAGATCATAAGATAAAGCTTTTACTCGATGGCGCTGCTGACTATATGACAAAGCCTTTTCATATCCGGGAGCTTCTAGCCCGAATCACAGTACAGCTTCGGACTCACAACAGCTCGGGAATAGCTCCTGTCTATACCGTTGGTGACCTACACATGGATTGTGTTTCCCATGAGGTTACTGTCAAAGATACGCCGGTTCATCTGACCAAAACCGAATATGCTATTTTAAAACTGTTGATCCAGAACCCCAAACAGGCCATTGCCAAACGAATTATACTAGACCGTATCAGCGACGACACGCCTGACTGTACCGACAGTTCCCTGAAGCAACATGTCAGCAATTTACGGAAAAAATTGCGGGAAGCTGGCGGTCAGAACTATATTGAAGCAGTCTGGGGCATTGGTTTTAAACTTTTAGAACATCAATCTTGACGATTTCTTTCCTCTTTTCTTGACCGCCATCTTGACGGTTTGGTCGTAAACTTGGACCATCCAATGACGAAGGAGGTATTAGAATAAGATGGATTATGTATTAACCACCCATGACCTTAAAAAACGGTATGGACAGTTTCAAGCATTAAAAGGACTGTCTATGCATGTTCCCAAAGGATCTATTTACGGTTTTGTTGGAAAAAACGGTGCTGGTAAAACCACATTGATCCGCATCATCTGTGGACTTCAGGAACCCACCTCAGGAGAATATTCTCTTTATGGTATTCGCTATGATAATAAAAAAATTTTAACATCTCGTAGGCGGATGGGTGCCATTGTAGAAACGCCTTCTATTTACCTAGGACTGACAGCAGAAGACAATCTCAAAGAGCAATATCGGGTATTAGGTCTTCCTTCTTTCGAAGGAATTCCCGATTTGCTACATCTTGTAGGTTTGGAAAATACCGGGAAGAAAAAAGCAAAAGATTTTTCCCTTGGAATGCGCCAGCGTTTAGGAATTGCCATTGCCCTTTCTGGCGACCCGGATTTTCTGGTACTGGATGAACCGGTCAATGGATTGGATCCTCAAGGTATCATCGAGATACGAGAACTGATTTTGAAATTAAACCGAGAACGTCAAATCACCGTTCTCATCTCCAGTCATATTTTAGACGAACTTTCCCGGCTGGCTACTCATTACGGATTCATTGACGGTGGTCAAATAGTAAAGGAAATCAGTGCAGAAGAATTGGAAAGCGTTTGCCGTACCTGTATGCGGATTGAAGTTTCCAACATCAAGGCATTGGCTCGGGTTCTGGACACTCTTCATCTGGACTACCATATTGTCTCAAACACCCAAGCTGATATCATGTCAAAAATCAAAGTCTCTCCCCTGGTGCAAGCACTGGAAAAGGAAATGTGTGAAGTCCTTTCCATTCAGGAACGCAACGAAAGTTTGGAAAGTTATTATGTGAGTCTGGTGGGAGGTGGTAGAAATGTGTAAGCTGTTTATTTCCGATATTTGCCGCATGAAAAAGAACAAGTTTTTCTGGATTGGTATGATTTTTATGCTTGTCATGGGTATTATCATACCGATCATGCACTATATCAATTATATACAAGATGGTTATCGCGTCACCATCGATAACGGCTTTTTCACCTGTGCCATTTTTATCGGTATCATCTCCTCTATTTTTTCCAGTCTATTCATTGGCACGGAATACAGTGATGGGACTATACGCAATAAAATCATCATTGGCCAAACACGATATTCTATCTATTTATCTCATCTGATCACATGTGTCATTGCTGGACTTGTGATGTGCAGCCTATTCTTTCTTGCTTATCTCTGCGTAGGAATCCCACTCCTCGGGTGGTTTGCAACAGAGGTCCAAGTGATCCTTCTCTTTGTAGGGTGTATCTTTGCTATGACAATTGCATGTTCCTCCATCTATACTCTTGTCGCCATGTTAAATCAAAACAAAGCCGTTTCCTCTACCATCTGCCTGCTGGTGGCCTTTGTCCTGTTGTTTACAGGTACATTTATCATGGCAAGGCTCAGTGAACCAGAATGGTTTGAGGGATATTCCTACTTAAGCGATACAGGAGAAATCATCACAGAAAAAGCACAGCCCAATCCTAGTTATCTTCGCGGTATAAAGCGAGAAATCTATTCCTTTTTGAACGATTTTCTTCCAGGAGGGCAGGCACTTCAATTGTCCAGCCAGGCAGCCGAAAAGCCTTGGTTGCTATCCATTTACTCCGCTATCATACTGGTGGGAACAACTGGAGTTGGACTTCTGATATTCCGGAAGAAAGATCTAAAATGACTTTGGAATAATATAAAGGGAAAGGGAATCGTTATGGAATTTTGGCTGTGGATTGTCATTGGAGTTTTAATCTGTTTGGTGGTTTGTCTCTGGATCAAACTGTTTCTCATAGGTAAATCTGCACGAGAAATTTCCACTGGGCTTGCAGAACGGCTGACAACAGAAACAAATACTCTGATTGGCATCTCCAGTCATAACCGACATATGCGGAAGCTCGCTTCCGAATGGAATCGGCAACTTGCAGCGCTTCGCACAGAACGCCATCGCTTTCAGCAAGGCGATATGGAGCTAAAACAAGCGATCACCAATATTTCCCACGATCTGCGCACTCCCCTAACTGCAATCTGTGGCTATTTGGAATTATTGTATCAGGAGAAAACATCAGAAACGGTCTCCCATTATCTCTACCAAATGGAACATCGAATCGATGCATTGAAACAACTGACAGAAGAATTATTTCGCTATTCTATCGTTTCCTCTTCTCTGGAACTGACCTTGGAACCAATGGACTTATGTCGTGCTTTGGAAGAATCTATTCTCTCCTTTTATGGCGCCATGCGACAAAAAGGCATCACACCTCAAATTCAGATTCCAACAGAACGGATAGAACGGAACTTGGACTTTTCTGCTGTCAACCGTATTTTTGAAAATATCATCAGCAACGCTTTGAAATACAGTGATGGAGCATTCACGATCACTATGACAGAAAATGGTACCATACAGTTTTCCAACCGGTCAAAATCCATAGATCCCATTACAGTCGGTCGGTTATTTGATCGATTTTATACCGTCGAAAATGCCCGCAACTCCACCGGCCTGGGACTTTCCATTGCAAAACATCTGACAGAACAAATGGGTGGTACTATACAGGCAAACTATCAAAACGAAACCCTGTCGATTCTAGTTTCATTCCCATAATAGACCAATTTCCGGAACGGTTAAATCGTTCCGGAAATTGGTCTATTGTTTTTTCATGATTATTGATTTCGACTTTGGAAAGATCGCAAATCTCTTAATCTCTTTTATGCTTGGGCCATCTTGCTCCAGCGATAAAGAACTTGTGCCACTTCTTCCCGGGAAATAGGCAGTTTCCAGCCGTAGTTTCCAGCGCCATCTCCCTGGAATAGTCCCTTGGCCTTACAATAATCGGTTGCTTCCTTTGCCCAAGTATCAGGCTGATCTCCAGTCCCTTTTAAATCTGTCCATTCCTGAGCCATTGCCGATTCATCCTCCTTTTTATCATCTGGCTTTTCAACGGGCAATTCGCTCTGTTGAGCTCCACTGCTCTCAATATACTTTGGGTTTGCATAGCCAGCAATATATTTGCTATCTAGAGAATACTGCTTTCTCCTCACACCTTCCACTTGATATCCACCTTTGGTGTTACCTTCAATGGTTGTCAAGGTGGTTTTGGATACAGATTCTACAATTCCAACATGATCACAGTTCCCAGACAGATCCCAGTCAAACATAACAATATCTCCTGGTTTGGGCGTATATCCTTTTGGTGCGTGCCACACACCTTTGCTGCGGAACCACATCCGCCCGGCTGTACAGGATGCAAAGTTGAGAATCACATCTGTACTAACTCCCACATGCCGAGCACACCAGGTAACGAATATGGCACACCAGTTCACCGTATTGGAGAATTTGGAACCAGTCAATTGATTGTAATATTCAATATATTTGTCTTCCCCCTTGGGTTCTTCAACACCAAGCTGGGAAACCGCCATCTTCACAATCGCTTCCTGCTGTTTCATTTCACTCCTCCTTTTCTTCTTTCTTTGAAAAGGAATACGTGATAACTGCACCATATGTGGTGCAATAAAGGGACAGCAGTTCTTTGGCCGGATTTAGACCAGGAATCAGCAACATCAGAACAAGGGCCAATGTCATCAAAAGCAATATCACCGATTTTATATCGATCCACTTTACCTTTTTCGGTTTCACTGTGTTCCTCCCTTGCGATATTCCTTTCCGTGCAAACGCAAAACAAGGCCTCAGACATTCTGAAATATCATGTTTCGACCTGCTTGCTCCTTAGAAAAATGATTTTCCCAGGAGCCATCCCTATTGTATGCTGCCTTTTTTTCATATGTGAAACATTTCAATTCCTGTGGCATACTGGAAATTTTCAATTCCTGCGGTGGCTGATGCTGCAGCGTGTCTTTCATCAGCAATCAAAAAGCGTGCCCACCCCTTACGCTCAGGGTGTGCACGCTTTTTTGCTGCAGTATTCTAGCTGTTTTCAGAGCACAGCCATATCATTTTAGCGAAAATCGCTATTGGACGGTGATTCGTCCCTGTGGCACTTCGTAAGAATCATCAACGATACCGCCTTGATATTCTGTCAGGTACATAATCAGAATTTGATAATCCAACATTCCCTCGTCCAGTTCCAACGGATTGTCCATGAACATAGTAAGGCCGTCGCCTCCCTGTTTAATGAGGTAATTGTGAGAAGCCAGAGTATAAGTACCCTGGGGATCAATCGGCACATATGTACCATCATCCTGCAAAACCTGTACATCCTTGACCCGGCGGTTTTCTCCACAGGACACAAACATACCTGCCTCATCCAGCTCGACTGTGGATGCCACGGAGGTATCAATCGTATAGCACAAGCCAGAAACCTGTAAAAAGCCGCCGTTTTCACCGACTGCATCCTCTCCATCGGTGGTTATGATCATAGTAGATCGGCTGGCCATCTCTAAGGCATCCAGGATCTCCTGCCCGGTTACCTTCGCCACACACAGAGTGTTGCCGTAGGGATGGACTGAAATTATGTTCTCATATGTGATGTCTCCCGCGTCTAGATCGGCCCGGATTCCGCCTCCGTTGACAAAGGCAATGTCCGCACCGGAAACCGCCCGGTAGGCATCAGCACAAAAATCACCCAGGTTTGTTTCCCGGTTTCGGATCAGGCGGACACCTGATTCGTTCACTGTGGTCAGCGGAATATCGGAGTGGGCTATAACTTGGCCCAGATCCGCTTCGTACTGACTTTGAATATCTTTGATATAGGCATCCGTTTCTGTGTCAATATCCGGATAGGCACCGATCAACCCCGCAGTCAGGTTCCCCTCTGCGGTAATAACCAGCTGACCAATATAATGCAGTCCAGTTCCGGTAGAAGACAGGATTACCTGTTCCCCATCCTGATTGTTAATGAAATCACAGGGAATCACACTGTGGGAATGTCCATCCAGCACCGCATCAATTCCTGTGGTTTCGGCAATCAGGTCCGTGGAGCGGAACGGCGCCGAACTCTCATCGACACCCAGATGCGCCATAGCAATCACATAGTCCGCACCCTCTGCACGACACAGATCTACCGTATCTTGGACCTGTGTATACAATGCATCGCCGCTGCTTCCATAAAAGTCGTAGACAAATGCTCCCGTTTCGTCCATAAAGTAGGCCGGAGTGGATTTTACAATGCTCTCTGGTGTTGAAATACCGACATACGCCACTTTGATATCGCCGTAGGTAACAATTTCATAGGGAGCTACATCAGAAAGGATACTCTCTCCATCTCCTGTATATCGAATATTGCAGCCAAGATACTGGGCTTCCGACATCTCCAAAAGCACCTTAAGCCGGTCCATTCCATAGACGAATTCGTGATTGCCTAAGACAGCAAAATCATAGCCAACCTGGTTCATGATATCAACCAAGTACTTACCCTGTGAGATGGTTCCGATCGCATCCCCCTGTATGGAATCTCCACAGTCCACCAGGGTCACATACTCCGTTTTTCCCTCCATGTGCGTTTTATATGCAGCCAGCCCGGCATAGCCGATGGCATCGTCCACTGCACAGTGGACGTCATTGGTGTAGAGGATGATGATATCCTCTGTCGGCTGCAGTGTCTGGCATCCGCTCAGCAGCGAGACAGAAAAAAACAGTGCCGTCAGCAGAGAGAGCCAGGAAAGCATAATTCGTTTCATCGTTCAAACACTCCTATCTATCGGTTTTCAATGGTATATGGAAAAGCAGAGGGAGCGCTTCGGTTTCGTACACAAGAAAGGTTCCTTGAACACGGCGACCCAGGGCATCAGATCTGTTATAACAGGATATCTATATCGCTGAATTGCGGAAACAGGCTGGAAAGCACCCAATACCTGGGACTGATCAAACATGCAATGACGTTATTTAAGGGATAAGACCGGATAATTCAATCATTGGGCCACATCAGCAAAGAGAATATTGAATTTGATTAGATTTGCCTCTCTATACATGGAACGTCAATTGATCCATCATTTCCTAGATTACCCAAATTCGTCAGAAACATATTACTCGCCGCTGACAGAGAGGGGCTCAAATCCTGATCCACCTCCTGATAGACAACCTGGATTCCCAGCCATCTCACTGCTACAGTGCTGCACATTTCCATCGTTTTGCCGTCTGGTCAGATCTCTCCTTGATAATCGGAATTGGTTCTGGCCAGCACTTGCATTAACGTGGACTTTCCTACTTCATTGGCATCCATCAGAGCATGCATCTTACCTGATGATAGCGGAAAGTCCACGTGTTTCTATTCTTTTACGCCTGGGAATTTGACACAGATATCTTTTGCATCAAGTGTAAACGTGATCATATAGCCCCCATCTGTCAATGGGTTACAAGAAACATGACTGCAAACAGCGCCGCAATGACCCAGGTTCCTATATTTATTTTTTTTATTTTTCCGGCAAATACTGCAATGAAAACATAAGAAATAACTCCAAATGCAATGCCATAAGATA
>CAWVKD010000017.1:0-10329 GCA_963929765.1 Clostridia bacterium
ATCGAAGCTGGCCACTTGGATGGCAAGGGAAGCGAAAATCATAAAGCCGCTGTTGTGGGCGACACCGTTGGTGATCCGTTTAAAGATACTTCTGGTCCGTCTCTTAATATCTTGATCAAATTGGTGTCTACTGTTTCTATCGTATTCTCATCTTTGGTCATTGCATTCCACTTGCTGTAAAAAGAGTATATCTTTTTAAAAGGTTCAGGCCGTGTACAAGAAGTACACGGCCTGTTTTTGTATTGCTATTCTATAGACCGTTTTATGACGTTCAATGATTGGGTCTACTTCCCAAAAATAAATGGCGGATTTTGTATTTACAAGAGGAAAAAATTCAGATATCATAGAACCGTATTGTAAACGAAAGGAAGGCAGCAATCCATGAAAAAACCCTTTGTCACATTAGAACAATTGAAAAAGATTACAGCGCAATACCCTACTCCGTTTCATTTATATGATGAGCATGGTATCCGGGAAAATGCCAGAAAACTGTATCAGGCATTTGCCTGGAATCCTGGCTTTAAAGAATATTTTGCAGTGAAAGCAACGCCAAATCCTACTATTCTAAAGATTTTAAAAGAAGAGGGCTGCGGCGTGGACTGTTCCTCTCTTACAGAACTAATGCTTTCAGATCAATGTGGATTTCATGGAAGTGACATCATGTTTTCTTCCAACGATACTCCGCCAGAAGAATTTGTATTGGCCCGAAAATTAGGTGCTACCATCAATTTAGATGACATTACTCATATTGACTTTTTAAAAGAAGTGGCTGGGATTCCAGAAGTGATTTCTTGCCGTTATAATCCTGGTGGTCACTTTTCTATTTCAAACGAAATTATGGATAACCCTGGTGATGCCAAATATGGCTTTACACGTCCTCAATTGACAGAAGGATTCCGAAAACTTAAGGACCTCGGTGTAAAGCAGTTTGGAATACACGCATTTTTGGCAAGCAATACAATATCTAATGCATATTATCCAACCCTTGCTGGTATTTTATTCCAGACAGCAGTGGAACTGAAACAGGAAACAGGTGCAGATATCCGCTTTATTAATCTGTCTGGGGGCGTAGGCATCCCATACCGACCTGATCAGGAAGCCAATGATATTATGGCCATTGGAGAAGGAGTGCGGCAAAAATACGAAGAGATTTTGGTTCCAGCCGGTATGGGTGATGTGGCGATCTACACCGAATTGGGACGGTTCATGCTGGGCCCCTATGGCTGTCTTGTAACAACGGCCAGACACGAAAAGCATATTCACAAGGAATACATTGGTGTAGATGCGTGTGCCGCCAATTTAATGCGCCCTGCCATGTATGGTGCATATCATCACATTACCGTTATGGGAAAAGAGTCCCAGCCCTGTGACCATAAATATGATATTACAGGCGCATTATGTGAAAACAACGACAAATTTGCCATTGACCGCATGCTTCCTAAAATTGATAGGGGAGATTTACTTGTGATTCATGATACAGGAGCCCATGGATATGCAATGGGATATAATTATAATGGCCGTCTGCGTTCTGCGGAAGTATTGCTTCGAGAAGATGGGAGCACTAAGCTGATTCGAAGAGCAGAAACACCAGAAGACTATTTTGCAACCATGATATTTGATTGATTCTTAAAGAATAATAACCCATACTGGCATAGCAATAGCCAGTATGGGTTATTTCGTTTTTATGATATCAAAAATTGTGTAAAAAGCGATGCATCGCACAGAAAAATATCGTATCTTTTATTCGAGGTTAATGATTGGTGATTGTTGGTTATTCTATGATGTCATCCCATTCTCTTTCGTCTTTATATTGGGTTTTCGATAAAAAGAAAGAAAGAATCATTAGAAGGGCAGCACCGATGGCAACTTGGGGGATATACCACAGGATACCTTCTGCTGGTAAGAGCATGGGTAAAATGGTGATGGCACCAGCTGGAGGGAGAAATCGACGGAAACCGCGGAATACGAAGAAGAGAAGGAAAAATGCCAAGGCAGCACAAAGTACAAGAGGGATACCCAGGCAGATAGAAAACAAAAATCGACAAAGTGCACCAATAATTGCACCAGCGGTAAGCAGACACCAAATGCCAAAGGGAGCTCGTCTCCACTTGGAGTGAGGATCATAGAAATCTGCAAATATGACAATAAGAGGTGATGCAATGAGATAATATAAATTGAGTAAAGTAGCGAAGAGAGACAGGACAAACAGTCCTGCAAGGAGGCGGAGCCACTTATGAGCCGATTCTTCCGCTGATACATGAAGAGGGTGATATGTAAGGGGCTTGACCCATCCCATTTGCTCTAAAAAATATCGAACAATAACAATGACAATAGATAGCAGTCCAACAGATAATACGTAGACAAAACTGGTCTCCTGTAGCAATACAGGCAGGATGCAGGTGGAGATAATAGGTGTAATAGAAGATTTTGTGAGTGTAAGCGCCAGTGCGGAAAAAATAAAGGCCAAGCAGATTTGAATTACCATGGGTGTAGGTAACCGAACCAGACAAACTCCGACAAAGGCGGAGAGAATCATCAGAATGATGAGACCTCCTCGAGAGACTTGCCAAGGTTGACGAGCCATAACCCATCCACCAATGGTAAGTGTAGCAATTTCCGGGAAGATAATAGCGGAACTTTGAAAGAGCTCTGAAACGCCAACCATGACAATTATCATAGCAAGGGAAATGATTTCATTTTTCCATTTCATAGTTTACTCCGTCCTTTCTGCGTTGGCGGGGTTTAAAAAACAAAGGCAGGAAGCACTACTCTTCCTGCCTTTGTTTTTACACTTTCATTAACCGGCAATCCGATTGAGCTTTCGTGTAAGGCTACTTTTTCTACGGGCGGCTGTATTTTTGTGTAACAGGCCCTTACCAACTGCTTGGTCAACCTTTTTGACTGCCGTAGCATACGCGCTTTCGGCCTCGGCACGGTTGCCCGCCTCCACCGCTGCGTCAAATTTCTTCAGGCAAGTTTTCAGGTTCGACTTTGCTGCTTTATTTCTTGCAGCTTTGGTTTCAGATACTAGTACACGCTTTTTGGCAGACTTGATATTCGGCAAACCATCCACCTCCTCCGGTCGCATATTTGCTATGGATAGAATCTCCACGCAGATATATATATTACCATTGATTTGCAGAAAAAGCAATAACTTTTTTTCTTTTTCCTCTTTTTTTACATAACTTTTTTTCAAGTGTGGAAAATAAATGGAAAGAGACTTGGCTAAAGGAGAAGGAAAATAAGATGTTAAAACGGCGAACGGACCTAGCGATAGAAGCGAAAGAGTGGTTTACAGAATCAGCAGGGGAAGAAACCAAACTCAGTGGAGTGAAAGCATGGGACGAATTGCGAGAGGGATATCCTGTCACAACAGTAGAAATTTTAGATGAAAAAGGTGCAAAGGCACTGGAAAAGCCGGTTGGGACATATGTCACCATTACACTTAAAGGACTGTTGCGACGAGAGAAAGATGCCTTTGGTCGTGCAGCCCGAGTACTTGCTACAGAGCTGGAGCATTTTTTGCCTGAAAAGGAAGATGCGCCTATTTTGGTTGCAGGCCTTGGAAACCAGAAGATTACTCCGGATGCCATTGGACCATTGGTAGTATCCCATACATTGGCGACACGTCATCTGGTGGCGCAACTGCCAGAGCAATTTGGCTCTTTCCGATCCGTCTCTGCCATTGCAACGGGAGTCCTAGGTGTTACAGGCATAGAAAGTGGTGAGATGATCAAAGGGGTTGTACAAAAGATAGAGCCAGCTTGTATCATTGTTGCAGATGCATTGACTTCCCGTGCTGTAGATCGGATTTGTAACACAGTACAAATTACAGACAGTGGCATTATACCAGGGTCCGGTGTTGGCAACAGTCGGGCAGAATTGAGCAAGAAAACTTTAGGAGTTCCGGTGATTGCCATAGGAGTTCCAACAGTGGTTGATGCAGGCACTTTAACAGCGGATATTGCTGGAAGAGCAGGAGTAGAACATTTGGACGAAAAAGCACTGGAGAAGCAAGCGGGGGGGCTTCTGGTCACTCCAAAAGACATCGATGCTCAAGTGGCAGACTTGGCAAAAGTAGTTGGCTATGGAATCAATCTTGCATTACAAAAGGGATTGAGATTAGAAGATATTACCATGCTTTTAGATTAATGCTTCTCGAAATAGATATCTAAAAAAGTGCAAAAAACAGGAGAAAATTCGATTTTCGACCGGCTTCTGCCATTGACAGAAGCTGGGTTTTTTTATATGATAAAAATATTAAGACAGTGCTGGCTTATGGTCAGTGCTGTTGTAAGAAAGGACGGATATACATGGGAAAAGCAATCGTCACCATTGGAAGACAGTGTGGAAGTGGTGGAAGAGAGATTGGGAGACGTTTGGCTGACAGATTGGGGGTTCCTTTCTACGACAGGAAATTGATTGAAATGGCCGCAAAAGATAGTGGAATTGATCCTGAGGTGTTTGAACATGTGGATGAAACAGCTACCAATAGTCTACTGTATGCTCTAACGATGGGAACCTTTCCGCTTGGCGGGCAAACAGGGCTTTTAGAAGGCTCTATCAATGATAAAGTCTTCTTTGCATCTGTAGAGTTTATTCGGAAAGTAGCATCGGAAGGATCCTGCGTTATTGTTGGCCGTTGTGCAGACTATATCCTGCGAGAGCAGAAAGCATTGATCAGTGTTTTTGTTCATGGCGATCTCAAAGACCGGGTTGCTAGAATTGCCAAAGAATATGAATATGAAAAAGACCTTGGCAAAGCAGAGGAGATTGTTCATAAATTAGATAAACAGCGAGCCAACTACTATAACTATTATTCCAGTCAGAAATGGGGTAACCTGACCAATTATGCTATTACGCTAGACACTAGCGTCTTGGGAATTGATGGTGCTGTTGATTTGCTGGAAGTGGCAGCGCGGCGGAAAATGCAGGCAGAATTTATGCTTTAATCAAGTGGATGTTCACTTGAAACAGAAGAATTTTACGTATCATTTCATATAATGATATATTTCCATTATTATTCGATATCAAAAAAAGGAACCTTTTGATCAAAAGGTTCCTTTTTTGCTTTTTAAATCGTTTGAATCGATAGGATCATCCTGTTCTGCATCTTCTCCTTGAGGAGCCCATTGGATCAGAATCTCAGTGATATATTCATCTGCATTGGTACTAAAGGTTTCGTTTAAGCCACGTTCGTAAGCATAGCCGACCAATTGCATCTGGTGAGCCCGGGCATAAGCCTGGATTTTTCGATATGCGGGCGGAATCTTGTCCCAGTCTCCTTTTACGACCATGCGAAGGTATTGACCAGAAGGACGATGGAACAAATGTTTGTGTTGCTTTGGAGAAGTGGGTTTCATATAAAATCGATCATAGTCGGTTAACTGTCCGGTCATTATTTTCTCGCTGGAGATCATAATGCCATAATCATGATTAAACAAACGATAATGATGATCTCGGTTCAGTAGTTCACCCATCGCAATATAATACATTTCTAGTTCTGTTCCAACAATTTGATCGCTTAAAACAAAGCATTCCTCTTGGCAGGAAATACATTCGATTTGCTCCATTGGAACTATTTTGGACCGAAGAGACAACTTTTGTTTTTCTTTTAGCAAATATTTCATGCTTTGCAAATGTTCGATCCTTGCATCGATATCTGCCATTTTATCGGCCAGCATTTCGCTGATGGTGTCTGCATTACAGTGGATGGCTGCTTTTGTCTCTTCAATGGACATTCCCAGCTCTCGAAACGCCAGAATCAGTTCCAGGTCTGACATTTGCTCTAACGTATAATATCGGTACCCATTTTCTCCTTTTTGATTTGGGGAAAAGAGGCCGATTTCGTCATAATAATGAAGAGTCCTTTTATTAATCCCATGAAGCTTTGCAAGTTGCCCTACTGTAAGCCGACGGTTTAAATGATTCACAAATCCACCCCCTCCTTGACATTACAGTTACTGTAAGGTTTATAATAGCATGCACAACGGATTGGGTCAAGGAAAGGAAGGAAAGAACGATGGCCAATCGTCTGGATCGAGATTACGGTGTTTTTCTGTTGTTTCGTTATGCAGTTCCCAGCATGTTAAGTCTCTTGTTTCTGTCCCTTTATCAGATGGTAGATGCTATTTTTATTGCCAACTTCATTGGGGAAAATGCATTGGCGGCGTTAAACATTGTTTATCCCGTAATCAGTGTGATGATAGCAGTCACTTTAATGCTTTCTACTGGCGGAAGTGCAATTGTAGCAAAAAAAATGGGAGAAGGAAAGCAGAGAGAGTCCAAAGAGGATTTTGCCGTTATTATGTTAACTGCAGTAGTGCTCAGTATGATTCTCTCTGGTTTAAGCCTGCTGTTTATGGAACCGCTTTTGACTTTTCTAGGGGCTACACCTGTCTTGCGTGATGACTGTGTAGGATATTTGGGGACTCTGGTTCCTTTTATGCCATTGGCAGCGGTACAGATGGGACTCTCTTCTTTTTTGATTACAGCAGGGAAGCCGGGATTGGGTTTTTTCCTAACTGCAATGTCTGGTATAAGCAATATTGTATTGGACTACATTTTTATGGTTCCACTTCATATGGGTATTCAAGGTTCTGCCTGGGGAACAGCAGTTGGATATACGATTTCTGCTGTTCCGGGAATTTTGTATTTTCTGTTCCAAAGACAAGGAAGTTTGCATTTTGTTCGACCCAAGTTTCGAGCAAAGATGCTGGGGTTTGCCTGTTTCAATGGTTCCTCTGAAATGGTTAGCAACTTGTCAGTTTCTGTAACCACGTTTCTATTTAACCAATTGGCTTTGCAATACATGGGAGAAGCAGGTGTTACAGCTGTTACCGTTATTCTGTATGCTCAGTTTTTTCTCACAGCAGTCTTTATGGGATTTATTGGAGGAATCGGTCCTATTTTTAGTTTTAATTTAGGTAGTGGCAACAAGAGACGTTTGGCAACTTTGTTTCGCAGTAGCGTAGGGATCGTACTGGTAATGACCGGGATGGTAATTGGTGCATCTTATCTATTGGCAGAACCGGTTGTTTCTGTCTATATTCGTAGAGAGAGTGATCTTTTCCCCCTTTCTCTCCATGGTTTTTTGCTATTTGCTATCGGCTACCTATTTGCTGGATGGAACATTTATGTGTCAGGTCTGTTTACGGCCCTGCAAAATGGAACCGTTTCAGCTGTAATTTCTTTTATGCGCACCTTTGTTTGCCTGGTACTTTCTCTGCTTTTTCTACCAAGATGGATTGGAGCGGATGGCATCTGGTTGGCTGTGCCTGTAGCAGAACTGATATCTTGCTTGATTGCCACTGGTTTTTTAATTCGCTATCGAAAACAATATCATTTTACATTGTACCCCTGGCGAGAGGATCAAAATTCCGATTCTATTGCTGTGTAATAGGTTTTGCAAGAAAAGCCGGGCCAGCAGTGGAAATAGATTGTGTCAAAAATGGTAATTATCAAAAAACGGACAAACCTACACCAGTAGGCTTGTCCGTTTTTGTATGACTGTATTTATTGATATTGTTGGGCTAGCTGTGAGATGACATCTGCAATGCAGTGCTGGTCAGAGGAGGAGACAATATGAACAAAGGGCTGGCTTTTGACCTCTTCCGCAGCGTCAGAAGGACAAAATCCGACTTTTGCCAGAGCAAGCATAGGTAAGTCATTTTGATTGTCTCCCACACAGTAAAGATGAGACATGTGAATGCCTAAAAGTTGGGCCAGGCGGCGTACTTGTTCCCCCTTGGTGCTGCCTTTGGCGGTTAATTCCAGCAGGTGATGGTTAGAAAAGATGATCTCATAATCGTCAGGCCATTGTTCCCTAACATAAGACTGTACCTTTTGTAATAATTCTGTATGTTGCTGAAAAATAACCTTAACAAATGGCTGGGGGACTTGGGCAGGGTCGGTACATATTGTATAAGAAATTCCAACCTTTTTTACATGGTTTCTGGTAATTTGGTTGGGCTGAAAAGCGTACATTTCTTCCCCGTGATATGCTTCAAATCCAATATCCGGAAATTGCTTTATTACCGTATAGAGATCAGATACAATGCGAGAAGGCAAAGTAGATTGAAACAAAAGACGATTGGCTTGAAAATCGTAAATAGAAGCACCGTTAGAAAGCACAACAGGCGCATTCAATGGAACCATAGGAACCTGAGGGGAAAAAGTCAGGTGGGATCGACCTGTTGCAATGGTAAACAGGCCGCCCTCTTCCATGAACCATACGATTGCCGCTCTATTTTGATCAGAAAGAGTAAGACTGGAGCCAATGAGTGTATCATCAAAATCACTGACCAACAAAACACCATCAAATTTACCCAAATGAAATTCATTCCTTTACAGGGTCCCGAAACAGCCAGAATTTTTGGAGTGGGACACAAATCACAATGGCAACAAGCACGGTAAATCCAATTTCAGGAAGCATATAGCTAATATTATACAGAAGGGAGCCATACCAAACAGGAACTCCTTCTGGTAAAGTGGAAGCCCATACTGTTGCACCTGAAATCCAGTGTACCACAAATCGAAGCAAACCGCAAATGATGGTTGCTACAATCAGACCATATTTTTTCCCTTTGAAGAAACCAGAAAAGCCCAGAACGCCATAGGCTACAATATAGTCCAGAATCAAGGCAATAGGGGTGATGGCGTAGATCCCTGTTAAAAATTGTAAAATAGAAAAAACAATAGCAGAGCCGAATCCCCAGCCAAGACCCCATCGGATACCGATCAAGATAACAGGTAACATAGAAGCAATGGTAATAGACCCACCGTTTGGCATTTGATAGATTTTGCAAAAGCTCAAAACGAAGCCCAGAGCCAAAAGCAAGGCAGACTCGCAGAGCGCTTGCAGACGTGGATTGAGTGAACGCATGTACATTTTCTCCTTTCAAATAAAAACGTGATACCCGATCTGGGTATCACGTGGCAGAATAGCACAGTGACGTTCAAGGCGTCCTTTGTCTTCCTACGCCGGCATTACCCGGATCAGGTTCCAGGGTCCGGAAGCTGCAGTTTGCTTCCATCTCAGCCGAACATGCCATTCAGCACCCCTTTTGATTATGTATCTATCTTACTGTTTTGGTCTAATTTTGTCAAGATCTTTTGAAAGTCTTTCGGAAGCGGGCAAGAGAATTCCATGGGTTGCCCAGTGCGTGGGTGAAGAAAGCGAATGGACTGGGCGTGTAGACACTGACCGGTAAGACCGGGAACGGGTCGTTTTTCCCCGTAAACCGTATCTCCCAGAAGGGGGTGGCCGATATGTGCCATATGAACCCGAATCTGATGAGTACGGCCAGTTTCTAAGCGGCAACGGACATGGGTATAGCCTGCATAACGGGCCAATACCTCATAATGCGTAATGGCAGGCTTGGAGTGCGTGTAGGTAACAGCCATTTTTTTCCGTTGTGTAGGGTGTCGTCCGATGGGGGCATCAATGGTGCCATGGTCTTCTCTCAGATTGCCTCGTACCACTGCTTCATAGATCCGTGAGAGAGTATGGTCTTTCAGCTGCGAGGAAAGAGAGAGATGAGCTGCGTCGTTTTTAGCAACCAGTAATAGACCGCTGGTTTCCTTGTCAATCCGATGGACAATTCCAGGCCGTAGCGCACCACCGATACCGGAAAGGCTATTTTGGCAATGATACAAAAGGGCATTGACCAATGTATTGTCTGGATGGCCCGGGGCGGGATGTACTACCATGCCCCGGGATTTATTCACAACGATGACATCCTCATCTTCATAAACAATGTCGAGAGGAATTTCCTGTGGAATGGCATCTACTGGTTCTGGATCAGGCAGTGCAATGGAGATGGAAACTCCAGAGACTGTTTTATCGCTTTTTTTTAAAGTTTTGCCCCAACAGGTGACAAGCCCTTGTTCCAAAAGACGCTGTGCATAGGCACGCGTTATCCCAGGGAGGGTACGGCCTAAATAAGAATCCATACGTTCTCCGCTTTCCTCAGGTTCTAGAAAGATGGTTTCCATCATCCAATCCTTTCTTATCCTTTCCGTATAAGAAGAGAATATAAATACAGAGCAAGATGCCTCCTACTGTAATACAGATATCGGCAAAATTAAAAACAGGAAAGGAAACAAATAGAAAACGAAACATATCAATGACATAGCCTAACCGTATCCGGTCAATGAGATTTCCCACGGCACCTGCTAAAATAAGAATCAATGACCACTTACCCAACGGATGAGTGACCTTGCGCCGAATGATGATGTATAAAACGACAAGTGATGCAACAGCGGAAAAGACAGCCAGTAGCCAGGTGTAATTTCCCAAAATAGACCAGGCTGCCCCGGTGTTATGGG
>CAWVKD010000018.1:0-2866 GCA_963929765.1 Clostridia bacterium
GGAGCAGGAAATGTCCGCCTTAGTCAAGATTGTAGCACAAGGCGGTGATAGCGACTTCTACGCAGCCAAGCTTCGGCAGCTTTCAGAGCAGAAGATGGATCTCACCAGCCAGCTGCAGGAGCTCCAAAAGAAAAAGATAGAGAATCAAGCCCTGGAATATCAATACCAGCAGGTTCTCATTTATATCAACAACGAAGAAAACATGAACCTCACTGAATTTAACGATGACTTCATCAGAAGGATCATCGAACAAGTGACCGTACTCTCTGCCTCCCAAATAAGGATCCGGTTTGTTGGAGGTTATGAACTGGATGCCACCCTGCCATTGCAAAAATAGGTTGCCTGCAAAAAAATAGCACCGATGCCATCAAGCAAGGCATCGGTGCTATTTTTTTGTGGGTAACTCCCGATACGTGTAGATATCGGCTTTCAAAATCATGGACTCCGTGCTATAATAAAAAGACTAAAGTGCATGAACGTATTTTTAAGAATTGAAAATAAACTAAAAGGGGTTTATTTTCAGAGGAAAGGATCGTGCCTACGATGCCTATGACAGTAAATGTTGCCGGCCAGGTCGGACAGATAAAGCTATCACTTGCAAAAGCATTATGGCCATTGTTTGAAACGGTTATTAATTCGATTCAATCACTTGAAGACAGTAATGTGTCGGAAAAGAAGATTATCATTGACGCTTTACGTTCAGAAGATATACAGCTTAAGACGGATGGACAAGGGAATACAGTTGAAGAACCCGCTCATTTTGTGGCATTTGTAGTAACTGATAATGGGAATGGGTTTAATACTGAAAATTATACTTCTTTTTTGGAAGCCTATTCTCAGCTGAAGGTAAAGAAGGGATGCAAGGGAATAGGTCGATTCTTATGGTTAAAAGCATTTGATACCGTTACTATTAGCAGCACCTATTTTGAAGATGATTGTTGGCATCTTAGAGAGTTTAACTTTGCACTCGCGGGAGTGACTCCAGAACAAAATGACAAAATCCTTGAAAGCAAAGAAGTTGGTCAGCGAACAATTGTTAGTTTAAAAGGCTTTCGAAATCCATATCGTGATTCTGTCGCATATTCTTTGGAGAGTTTAGCAAAAAAATTGATTGAACATTGCCTTCCTTATTTCATCACTGCGAAATGCCCTCAGATTATTTTGCAGGATAATCGTGGAGAGATGTTTAACCTCAACAGCTATTATGAGAAAACCTATAAAGATTCACTGCATCAAGATCCTATGGAGTTGAACGGTAAGCATTACACGCTATATCATATGCTTCTGTCGGAAGGTGCGGATAAACATGAACTTCATCTTTGTGCGAATAACCGTGAAGTAAAGTCATATGTACTTTCCAACTACATTCCAGATATGAAGAAAAAATTGATTAATGGTGAGGACTCATATTACTATGTTGGGTACCTTGCTGGTGATTATCTGGATGATGCTGTTAACACAGAAAGATCAGACTTTGATTTTTCAGATGGACCATTATTTGGTGAGACCAAGGAACCTGAAATTGTAGAGACAGCAGTTGAGTGCATCCGTACCTATCTTAGTGATGAGTTAACCAAAGTTGCCGATGAAAAAAAGACTCAGATTGATATGTTGGTCAAAGCAAAACGCCCTCAATACCGTCTACTTTTGAATAGGCGGCCAGAAGTATATGACATAATTCCTGCTGGTTTAACGGAAGATAAGTTGGATGTGGAACTCTACAAGCAACAGCAACAATGGGAACTCGACACTGCAAAGAAAAGGCATGCCATAGAAGAAAAAGTAAAACATGATGCAACATCTGATCCGGATTTTCAAAGACTTTTTGATGAATATTGCGAGAGCATTACAGAACTAAGTCGCGCAAGCTTGGCAGAGTATGTGGCACGTAGAAAAGCTGTTATTGATCTTCTTGAGCATGCATTAGAAGCTGACGAAAATGGTAAATACAGCAAGGAATCTCGGATTCACAGCATAATTTGTCCTATGCAAACTACATCAAACGAGATAGTGCTTGATGATATGAACCTGTGGCTAATTGATGACCGATTGGCGTATCATCATTTCTTAGCATCGGACAAAAAAATAAATACTATCCCTGTTTTGGAAAGTAGTGTAGATAAGAGGATGGATTTGGCCATCTTCGATGCTGCATTATCTTATACTGCTGATTCGGACAACATTAGTTCCATCACAATCGTAGAGTTGAAACGCCCTCAACGAGATGATCTTGCCACAGAAGAAACAGATCCCATTACACAAGTATACGACTATGTAACAGATATTAAGGAAGGCAAAGTAAAAAAAGCCAATGGACGTGGCTTTGGAAATATTCAGCAAGTTGCTTTCTATTGCTATGTTATAGCGGACACTACGCCTTCCCTCAAAAAAAGTGCAGCAAGAGCAGGGTTAGTTCCTACTCAAGATGGTGAAGGTTACTTTGGATACAATCCGACTGTTGGAACATACATTGAAGTTATATCTTATGATAAGTTGCTCAAGGATGCAAAGCAACGAAACAGAACCCTGTTCGACAAGTTGTTTGAGCCAAAATCAAAAGAATTAAAGCATCCTGAACTGATAGGGGAATAATTTGCTAAGAGGACGCAATAGGCGGGCGAGTCTGGATTTTTCTTGTGGCCTAAGTCCGGTTCTCTTGTTGGAGGGGCATCTAAAGTGTCCACCCCTTCCATGTGGCCTGAACACTTTAGATGTCCAGGCCACTTTTCTTAGATTTTATGCGGGTTTGCGGGCTTTTTACCGGAGGGTTCGCAAACTCGTTTTCCATAGATCGGATGGGGTATCCCTGAACACTTTTGATCGGATTTTCCCATTTGGCGGGGCCTTTTGCCTGGTTCATCCCAGG
>CAWVKD010000019.1:0-5028 GCA_963929765.1 Clostridia bacterium
TATGGATGAAAAGGTGGCGTTGGAGATTTGGTATCATGAGTCATCCAGGACGTTTTTTTCGGGAGAGAGGGGGGAATTTGCAGCAAACGCAACGTATTTTTGCAAGAGCAAAGAAAGACGTTGCGCAGGAGATCTGGCCCGTGGAAATGTGGGCAAAAGCGAGTTGAGTGTATTCTTAAATAGTTTGTAAAAAATGGGAAATCCAAACTATTGGAATGGATTTGCTTTTGATGTAATACGAAATTGCCCCGTTTGCCACCCAAATCACATGGCAATGCAGAAGACCTTCATAAATCAGCTCTCTGAGGGCCAAAGGACACAGAGGTTTGCAGAGAGAAAAATGGGCTTGTAATTGCCGCCTGTTTCTCCAGCACAAAATCATTTTCATATACACGTATTGCAAAAACAGGGGAATACGTGGCCAGAAAACTGGTAGGTATGAAAAACAAGTGCAAACCTATGTGACCGACAACTCCAACGCCTTGGCGTTCTGTTTTTCAATTGTGAAGGGTAGAAAATCCAGCTTTTTTGCTTTTCAGATATTTCCGAAATTTGTTTTTCAATGGAACTATCGTGTAAAGCAGGGGGAAAAGGGGGGTTTTGACTTTACAAGGTAAGAGCAGAATTGGATTGCTTGGCACTTTTTGGTGCATTAGGGTGTTTTTTGCATATAAAAGCAATTCAAACTCGTCAGAGAAGACCATCTTTGTCGCCTGTACCGCGTGTGCGGAACTGAGTTGGACTCTTCTGCTTTTGTATTTCCTTCATGTACATGAAAATACATATGCCTGTGTTTGGTTGATATTTCATGGAAATATGGTTTGCTCTAATGTTTTGGTAGTAGCATAGCCATAAAAGGAAATACTCAAAATCGGCAGTAAAACAATGTTTTAGATTCTTTCCATAGTCTTTTCTTGAATGAAAGAATGACTCTGTTGTGTACGGCATGAAAATGACCAGTATGCGGGCGGAAACAATGAAAGAATGACCTGCCGATTGTCTATGACCTGCAAATATCGTACTCCTCAATCGGCCAAGTGGCCGAAATAATTTAGAAAGCTGAGGTGCTTCACCGTGATTAGCAACGTATATCTCGCAGAATTTTTGGGTGCAGCCTTATTAGTATTCTTAGGCGACGGCGTTGTTGCGAACACCTTACTCAACAAGTCGGCTTTTAAGGGCGGCGGTCCCGTATTCATCACTATTGGTTGGGGTCTTGCATTGGCGCTTCCGGTGGCATTGTTTGCAAACATTTCCGGTGCTCATTTGAATCCTTCTTTGAGCATAGGTCTGGCAATCACCGGCCAAATGGAATGGGGCACATGTCTGGGATATTGTGTAGCTCAGATGCTGGGCGGTTTCGTCGGCGCAATCTTTATGTGGATCTGCTTCCTGGATCAATTCGATGGATCAGATGATCCTGGCACCATCAAAGCATGTTTCTGCACGGCTCCCGCTGTCCGTCATTATTCTGTCAACCTGATCGAAGAAATTTTGATCACCTTCGCATTGGTATTCATTGTTCTGAGCTTCGGCAATGCCGGCATGGGTTATGGTGTGAACTATGTTCTCGTGTTCTTCCTGTTGACCAGCATTGGTATGTCCTTCGGTGGTATCACGGCTTATGGCTTGAACCCCTGTAGAGACTTGGCTCCGAGAATTGCCCATGCAATCTTGCCTATCAAAGGAAAAGGAAGTTCCGACTGGGCTTATTCCTGGGTACCTGTTGTAGGTTCTATCATTGGCGCAACTTTGGGTGCATTACTTTTCAAAGTGTTCCCGTGGTAAACAATTACAACCTGCATTACAATAGTATTTCATAAAATGTTAATAAAACAAGGAGTGGATCATAGATCCACTCCTTGTTTTATTAACACATATATCTATTGCGAAAGGAAAAGTTGAGGAAAAACACAAAGGCCTTTGATATTTAAGATATCAAAGGCCTTTGTGTTTTTTGGTCGGAGTGTCGGGATTTGAACCCGAGGCCTCTTGGTCCCGAACCAAGCGCGATACCAAGCTTCGCCACACCCCGAAGATACGTACTTGAATATTATAAGAATCAAATCGGTTTTTGTCAAGCGTTTCCTCATAGGAAATTAAAAATGTAAGGATCAGAAAAAGCAGAGTGCATAATTTTTCTTCTATCAGCATATATATTGGACAAACTGATGATACGGAAGGAAGTGTGCGCCATGGAACCCTATGAGCAAAGGCCAAGACGAAGAAAAAACGGTGTAGGCAGCACGCAATCTCGGCCAGATGGTAAAAAATCGATGGGACGTAGGGAAAAGAGAAGATTGTTGCAACTTGTAAGTTGTGTGATCCTTTTTGCCATTGTTTTTTGGGGCAAAATGCTGTTACCTTGGGATCAGAGCGCCATTGGAGATGCCATTTCCGGCGCTTTGGGACAGAGTATTGATTTTAAAATGGTATTTTCTGCGTTGGGCGAATCAATTTCAGACGGAAAACCGGTATCGGAAGCTTTGAATCAGGTTTATTTGGCGGTGTTCCATCCGGACCAAATTGAAGCAGAGCCTGTAGCACTTGATGGATTGGCAGCGGCAGAAGCGTCTCTTTTACTGGGGAAAGGGGATGGATTGCTGGGGAAAGTAAAAGATGTAGAAGCCATCGCACAACATCGATTGGAATTGACAGGATGGCTCCATACAGGGAAAGTCACCCAGGAACCTTCCCCAAGTTTAGCTCCGACCCCAACTCCAACTCCAACCCCAACCCCGACACCAACCCCGACACCAACCCCGACACCAACAGAAAGCCCGTCACCCAAAGGAATTGAAGAGGTCAGTAGCACAGGGGTAGAGCTGCCAGAGAAAACAAGCATGGAAAAAGTGGTGTTTGCCTTTTCTTATACAACGCCAGTATCGGGAAAAGCTACTTCGGAATTTGGATATCGAGAACATCCCATTGATGGGGGAAATAAATTTCACTATGGTTTGGATATTGCAGCAGAAACAGGAACAGAGATCAAAGCGTTTGCGGATGGAACAGTAGAATATGTGGGAGAAAGTGATGCATATGGGAACTATACCAGACTGAAACACGCAAATGGTGTTACCTCGTTCTATGCTCACTGTAGTAAACTGCTTGTCAAGAAAGGGCAGACGGTTAAAAAAGGAGACGTCATTGCCCTTGTGGGGGCAACAGGGCACGTGACAGGTCCTCATCTGCACTTGGAAATTAAGAAAGACGGAATCTTTTTGAATCCTCATTATTATGTTGATGTCACCTGATGGCAAAGGGGAGACGATGATGAGAAACAATGGAAAGGTGCACCTGAGTATCAGCCCAGGATTCCTTTTATCGTTAGCTGTGTTGCTCTATTTTGATCGGCAAAATATATTGCCTTGGCTTTTGCCAGGATGTGTCTTGCATGAAGCGGCCCATTGGGCCGCTTTACATTTGATGGGAGGTGGAGTGTCAGAGATTCGACTTTCCGTTTCTGGTGTGGCTATGGAGCTCCGCAACCCGGGGCGCCTCTCTTATCCTGGTGAATTGGCAACCACTTTGGCAGGCCCTATCGCCAATTTATTTTTGGCCCTTTTGATGGCTTTTTTGGGACGCTGGATTACAGCGCCGGCCATTTATCTGCTTTCAGGCCTGAATTTTGGACTTATGGTGTGGAATTTACTGCCTGCAGAACCATTGGATGGTGGACGGGCGCTGTATTTCATCCTCTCTTGGTTGGTATCGCCTATGTGTGCTGGTATGATATTGCGCATTACTTCGGTGGTAACTGGGGTCATTATGACAATCCTTGGTCTTTATGCTCTGAAACATGGCGGTGGATTTACATTATTGACCACAGGAATCTGGCTGCTTTTCAAAATACCTAGTTGGAGAAAAAGGACTTGTCAATTGGATGCTTTCGGTATAGAATAACCATACTTCGGGGCTTTTTTATTAAAGAGTTTCTAGATGAGGAGAGAGCAATGAACGGGAAATTGGAGCGGATGTTACAGAGGGTGGAAAAACCGGCCCGGTATACAGGGGGAGAATATAATCAGGTTGTCAAGAACAAGGCAGAAGTGGATCTTCGCTTTGCTTTCTGTTTTCCAGACACCTATGAAATTGGTATGTCCAATTTAGGGCTGCGTATTTTATATGGTGTTCTCAATGAGATGGAGGGAGTCTGGTGCGAGCGGGTCTTTTCCCCTTGGGGAGACATGGAAGAAGAACTGCGAAAAGAGCAACTTCCTCTTTATGGGCTGGAAAGTGGGGACCCCCTTGGCATGTTTGACATTTTGGGGTTCTCTTTGGGGTATGAAATGGCGTATACCAATGTACTTAATGTGATGGATTTGGGCCATATCCCTCTGCGAAGTGAACAGCGAAGGGAACAGGACCCGTTGGTCATTGCAGGAGGTACCTGTGCATTCAATCCAGAACCTTTAGCGCCGTTTATCGACCTGTTTTCTTTGGGAGAAGGAGAAGAGGTGTTGCCGGAATTGGTACAACTTGTCCGCCATGGAAAGAGAGAAGGATGGAGCCGTAAGCGTCTGTTGGAAGCAGCGTCCCAGATCCCTGGTATTTATGTACCTTCTCTATATGAGGTGACTTATCATGAGAATGGCTGTGTTCAATCCATTGTCCCTCTGAAAGGTGCACCTGCTGTCGTTACGAAACGAATCGTTAAAGACATGAATCATTCTTACTATCCTGTGAAAACGATCATTCCTTCTACAGAGATTGTTCATGACCGTGTGATGTTGGAAGTATTTCGTGGTTGCATTCGCGGCTGCCGTTTTTGCCAGGCAGGGTATGCATACCGTCCGGTGCGGAGCCGGAACCCAGACCTGTTACGGCAACAGGGAATTGATGCATGTCGGGCCTCTGGCTACCAGGAAATCACACTATCTTCTCTGAGTACCAGCGATTATCGACCGCTGAATCAGCTTTGCGATGGACTGTTAGATTTTTGTGAGCCGCGCAATATTAGCTTAAGCCTTCCTTCACTGCGGGCAGATAATTTTTCTATGGAACTGATGGAACGGGTTCAGCATGTTC
>CAWVKD010000020.1:0-45898 GCA_963929765.1 Clostridia bacterium
AGCATGCTTTGCCGCCGTCCTATAGCCCCATCCAACACATGTCTTTGATAGTCAAAAAAGAATACAGGAGATGGAACTCCATCTCCTGTATTCGGAGGTCTCTTGCACAGTGCCGAAACTGTACAAGTTGATTAACACATACTTAACTTTACGTTCTTTCCCATGTCAGTCAGACATTGTGCCAAAGTTTTGACCAACGACAATTTTGTGCTGTTTCCAATGTCCAGAGAGTCATGGGCTTGATTCACTGCGGTACCAAAGAAAATATTGATATCAGTTGCCTGTTCAAACAGCATTTCTGCAATAAGCGAGGCACCATCTTTGTTTTGGTTAATGTTGATGGATTCCAAGTTGTTTTCCGCATACCGCTTTGCAATTTCTACTACTTTTTGAAGGGTTAATACACCTTCTGTTACCAGATCAACGCCATCCATTGCTGCAATTGCAGGGATGGTTTCTGTCCCGCTTTCCGGAATGAGTACCAACGGTTTGTTCAAATACCGGCTCACTGCATGAGCTGTGCTGCCGCCACATACCACATGTTTTCCTTCTTTGGCAAAAAACAGCTTGAACACCTTTGGATCGTCCTCTTTGTTTCCCGGCGGTCCAATTATCACATTAACCGCCTGTCTTCTCCGGACGGTAAACACTAATGTTGTTATATCGTCATCTGGCGAATCCATACTAAGTGACATACAAGCGTTGCAAATGATACCCGCTAGACGCTTTGCGGAAGTCTCCTTCTGGCACCATTCTTCTAAAAATTCTGTGATGCCTTCGTCTTCCCAACCATCTGGTCGCAGTTTTCCTACACCTGCATTGGTAACACCGTCAGACATTAACACAATGATATCGTTCTCCTGCAACAAGAGATTGCTTTCATGAATTTCTTTATCGCCTACAAAATGGACTGTTGTGGGGTAACGATACCTCTTCCCATTTCGAATGAAGATAGCAGGTGGATTATCATACTGCACCAAGCGAGCTCGGTTTTCTTCAATTTCCAACACAGTAAAGGTTGAATATGCCAAATGCCGAACTTTGCACATAGGAAGTGTAGAAGCCACTGTTTCCACGCATTCATCAATGGGCAGTTTGCGGGAAACCATGGTGCTAAGCATGGTTGCAGTCAAAGTAGACAAAATGTTTGCCTTTACACCGCTGCCCAAGCCATCAGAAAGGACAATTGTGGTTTTATTTTTATTTTTGATAATGCTATAGGAATCGCCACACAAAGACTCATCGTGCTTATTAACACTGGCATGGCCACTTTCGACAAATAAATCTTCCATAACTTACCTATCTTCGCTTTCCATCATGATGCTGTCTTTCAATTCCGCAATGGCAAGCTTTGTTTCCGCTGCGGACTCACCCAGAAGGGACGCAATTTCATGGACAATTCTCAATTGTTTTTCCACAATGTCGTCCGCCATGCTGGCTGCTTGGGTTTTGACACGCATCAATTGATTCCGTTTTTGCTTCTCCTTCGTGATATTTTTCATAATACAAATAATGATGCCACTATTGATATCATAGAAGAAAGACTGCTCCAAATAAAGATTATATTCTGCCAAATATGTATACTTTTCCGACTTTGTCTTCTGATTGGAAATCATGTCGACAAAATCAAACTCGTCTAAAATGCGGCTTACCGGTTGGCCTACAATATCCTCTGCTTCCAAGCCAAAAATGTCGCATGCTGCCTTATTGATTTGTTGGACTTTCAGATCCATATCTACCGCGAGAATAGCATTGGGTGTTACACTAATAATCTTATCTGAAAAAGACTCTGCACGCTTTTTCATAAAAGGCATACACATTGTAATTTCTGCACGTCCCATGAAAACAGCAATGGCTTTATCACGGCAAGTGGGATATCCGCACATGCCACAATTCATCTCATCTTCTGCGCTCTCTTTGCCCATTTTTTTGAAAATGGCTGCAATTTGCTTTTCTGTTGGCTTGGGATACATGGTCTGCTCATCTTTGAACTTCGTTTTCAAAGAGGCTTCTGTTTGAATGTTGTAGTCAGAACTATAATACTCTGCTGGGTTTTTATTCTCCGCAATATTAGAAACTTTCAAATTAGATGTGATTGTCGGCATCTTTTTCTTACGGAACGATGGTCCACCAACACAACTTCCGCTACAGAAGCTCATCTCAATAAAGCAGTTGCTTAATTTCCCTGCAACAATGTCCCGCAACGCATCCATGCATCCTTCTGCACCATCTACCACAAGATATGTGTAGTCTTCTTTTTTGCGCATGGTTTTCAGAATACCACCACTCACCGGGAACATACGTGAAAGATACTTTTCGTCCTCTTCTCCCTTGCTCAGTTCTATATTGCGCTCCTGGAACCACTCATTCAAATCTCCGAATGTAATGGCATAGGTCACGTCAGAATCCGAATCTGTACATTCTGCCTTTTTAGAGATACATGGCCCGATGAAAACGATTTTCGCCTCTGGAAAGCGTTCTCTCAATACTTTAGCATGAGCTTTCATCGGTGTCATAACTGGCGCCAGATAGGGAATTGCTTCTGGAATGTACTTTTCAATGTATGTATTTACTGTAGGGCAACAAGAGGAAATAATCGTCTTTCCTGTATTGGCATCCACCATTTTCTCGTATTCCGTTTTGACTAAATAGGCACCCTCCGCTGTTTCGTATGCATCTGCAAATCCCAATTGCTGCAATGCTTTCCGGAAAGCGTCAATTCCACTTGTTTCAAAATAAGCAATGAATGAAGGAGCCACACTAGCAATAATCTGTTTGCCATCATGGATCAAGTCTTTAATCTTTGCCACATCATTGACATTATGCTTAAGGTTCTGGGGGCATACTACTGTACAAGTTCCGCAAAGAATACAGTCTCGTTCCACAATCATGGCCTGCTGATTTTTGACCTCAATAGACTTAACTGGACATGCGCCAATACATTTACAACAATCTTTACATTTGACATTTTCAAATTGCAGTACACTCATTTTGCATTATCCTTTCAATGCGGGCAGTATATGATTGTTAAAGAGATCTGCACAATTTGACTCACTTGTACCCAAAAATAAGTGCTCATCTACTTTTACGGTTACGCCATTTTTACATTGTCCCAAGCAAAATGTTGGCTGGATACTCACTTGATCCGCCACACCATTTTCTGTTGCCAGTTGCTTCAATCGTTTCAATATAGCGTAGGATCCTCTTTTGTGACATGCGCTCCCAATGCAAACCAATACCGTCATAACTTCATTACTCCTTTACATTCAATACAGATATGGCGTCTGTGATGGTTTTTTCCATTGCCAATTTTCCATACTCGTCTACTTGGCTGCGGTTCTTAGAGCTATGGCTGAGGCAGGCTGGACCACCAATACAACCATTTTCACATGCCATACCTTCGATGAAGTTTTCTTTCAAGACACCGTTTTGTGCTTTCATCAAAGCTGTACGGCACTCTAAAATACCATTACAGGCCACAGGATTGAATTTAAATTGCTCTTCTGTAATCCCCATTTCTTTCAGTGCCTGTTTTACTGCTTCTGCAAGACCACCGCTTCTTGCAAAAATTCTTCCGAAATAAGATGCATTGTCCAAATCGATGCCTTCCAAAGACTTGAGATCAATACCTTTCGCATCAAACAATGCCTGCATTTCTTCAAAGGTAATGTAGCAATCTACATGTTCCTTTGCTTTAGTATACTGCATTTCCGACTTTTTCGCAATACAAGGTCCAATACAAATAACCTTACTTTCCGGATCGTTTTCTTTCAGCAATTTGGAAATCTGAGCCATAGGAGAATAGTTATGAGAAATATGTCCCACCATTTTGGGGAAATTTTTGTGGATGTAATTTACAAATGCAGGGCAGCAGGAAGAAGTCAAAAATCCTTTTTCCATCAATTCCTTGGTCTCTAAATACGCTACAACATCTGCACCCCAAGCAGCCTCAACAACTGCATGGAATCCCAGTGCTTTGATACCTGCCACAACCTGTTCTGTTGTTACATCCTGATACTGGCTTGCCATGGCAGGCGCCACAACTGCATAAACATGATAGTTTTGATTGTTATTAGAATTATTGATCAGCGAGATCGCTTTTGTGATAAATGATTTATCCACAATAGCACCAAATGGACATTGATAGACACATGCACCACAAGAAATACATTTGTCTTTATCAATAATAGCTTTTCTTGTATTCGGGTCGATGTTAATTGCCTTTGGCTTACAGGCATTGACGCATGGTCTGGTGTTCTTCACAATGGCAGAATAGGGGCATGCAGCAGCACATTTCCCGCATTCAATACACTTACTTTTATCGATGGTTGCCTTGTGATTGACGATCGTAATGGCATCTTTGGGACATGCTGCCATGCAACGGTGAGCAATACACCCTCTGCATGCTTCTGAAACGTGAATGCCATCAACAGGACATTCGTCGCATGCAATCGGCAGCACTTCTACTACATTGGGATCTTCCTGATTGCCCCCCATCGCCATACCAATTCGTTCATTAATAATGGCTCTTTCTTTATAAATGCAGCAACGCATAGTGGGCTCTCCATCCGGGATAATCTTTTCTGCAATTTCCATTATTTTCCCAGAATTGAGGTCGTCATTATACGCCAGTTTTGCAACTTCGCTTAAAACTTTAAATTTTAATTCCTGCACAAATGTATCAAATAGTGGCATAATCTTCACTCCTTCATCTGACACGATTAGCGGACTTTCCATGTCAGATTTGCATTTTAAAATTTCAGTTTCTTCGTTGAATGTCCTGAATAACAAGCAAATGACACCTGATATACGTTACCTATGATGCCAAGCCATCTCTTATGCTAACTTCTAATTTCTTAATGAACGAATTTTTCACCCTCCTACCTAATGATCTTTTTTCACAGCATGAAATTAGAAGGCTTGTTTCATATATTTTGGCAAGCCTGTCTTCAGCACCTGTCAAACCGCTTATATAGTCATATATTACATTTTATTTTTTATTTCGTCAATCTCTTTTGTTGAATCCTAACAGTCTTTTTTCGCATGCTGATATGTGTATTTGGAATACTACTTTACTTTTTTAATTTTTTCGTGGTAAAATGAGGCAAGAGATCAAAATTTTACATTATTTTTTCTTGCTTGATTCATCCCTTTCAGGGCTTATACTACCTCATCTTTTCACTCTGTGCAAGAAAATTCCGTTTCCTTCTTTACATAAGAAAGGAAAGAAATTATCATACTACTACTTACAAAGCAAACCATTTTAGAAGTGTTTTTCAAATGGCTCTGATAAAGATCGGGTTTATCATTTCAAACAATCTTCACAGAAAGGATGGTTATTATGGCAAATATTTTGATCAGCCCGGGAAAATACGTACAGGGAAAGGGAGAATTAAAACGTCTTGCAACCTATATTGCTCCTCTTGGTCACCATGCCTTGGCATTGATCACCCCTTCTGGTTATAAACGTGTGGGTGCTGGTATTGAATCTGGTTTTGTGGATCAAGATGTAACCATCACATTTGAATTTTTCAATGGGGAATGCAGCCGTCAAGAAATCGAACGTATCATGGCAGTAGCCAAGGAAAAAGGTTGTGACGTGATTGTCGGCATTGGCGGCGGAAAGACACTAGACACTGCAAAGGCGGTTGGATATTATATCAAACACCCTGTCATCATTTGTCCCACTATTGCTTCCACAGATGCTCCATGTAGTGCCCTTTCTGTTCTCTATACAGAAGACGGCGCATTTGATGCGTACTTGTTTCTTCCGTCTAACCCCAATGTTGTATTGATGGATACTGAGGTCATTGCTTCCTCCCCCGTTCGACTGACTGTTGCTGGCATGGGTGATGCTCTCGCCACCTATTTTGAGGCCCGTGCTACACTTCAAAAATGTGCTGTTACTTGTGCTGGTGGCAACACCACTTTAGCAGCTATGGGGCTTGCCAGACTTTGTTTCGACACGTTAATGGAAGAAGGAATCAAAGCAAAACTAGCATTGGAAGCTGGTGCATGTACAAAATCAGTTGAGAAAATCATCGAAGCCAATACCCTGCTCAGTGGAATTGGTTTTGAAAGTGGCGGTTTGGCCGGTGCCCATGCCATCCACAATGGTTTAACCCTTTTGGAAGAGTGTCATCACATGTATCACGGAGAAAAAGTTGCTTTCGGCACCTTATCTCAACTTCTTCTGGAAAATAGTTCGTTAGAAGAACTGGAAGAAATCCTCGCTTTCTGTATTGATTTGGGTCTTCCTGTCACATTAGCGCAGTTGGGCATCAAAGAAGTGACAAGAGAAAAACTGATGATCCCAGCCAAAGCTGCCTGCGCACCAGAAGACACTATGCAAAATATGCCCTTCCCTGTCACTCCAGATATGGTCTGTGATGCAATGCTTGCAGCAGACGCAATGGGTCGGGACGCTCTTGGTATTGGCCAATAATTCTTTCTTCTTTTTTCTCAGCCATGCAGGCCATACAGCTACCTGCATGGCTGCTGTTTACAGCCAGGAATCTAATGCTATCAGCTTTTTGGCGCCATCAACTCTTTGACAGATTCTCTCCTATTCTAAACTCTTTCACCCAAAAGGGTCTCTGCTTCTTGTCGAATGGTGAGAATTTGGGTTGATCGAGAAAGGCAATCGAGTTATAATCACTGTATCTATCAAAAAAGGAGATATGGAAACATGAAAGTTGCAGTTACGTATGAAAATGGACAGGTATTTCAGCACTTTGGCCATACAAAACAATTCAAAATATACCAAATTGAAAATGATACCATTCAATCATCAGAAATTGTCAATACAGCAGGAAGCGGACATGGTGCCCTTTCCGGTTTCCTACAGAATTTAGGTGTTCAGGCACTTATCTGTGGTGGAATTGGTGGCGGTGCTCGCACCGCATTAAAAGAAGCCGGCATTCAATTATATCCTGGCGTTGTCGGTGATGCTGACCAAAGTGTTGCTGCGCTTTTGAATCACACATTAGTATTTAATCCTTCTATTGTATGCCATCACCATCACCATGAAGAAGGCCACGATTGCGCCTCTCATCACTGTGGAGAACATCATCACCACTGTAATGGCCATCATTGATATTTTTCTCCCCATCCAGGCCACCAGAGGAACCAAATAAAAACCAACGATTGGAGAAAGGAGTTTTGTTTATGTCCATTGTCACGGTTACAAAAGAGAACTTTAACGAAGAAGTTCTTGGATCCAAACAACCTGTCCTTCTGGACTTTTGGGCACCTTGGTGTATGCATTGCCAATCTTTTATGCCCGTTATTGATGAAATTGCAGCAGAAAATGCAGGTATCAAAGTCTGCAAAGTCAACGCCGATGAGCAGCCGGAACTTGTTGCCAAGTTTGAAGTTTCCAGCATTCCTGCCCTATTTGTCATCAAAGATGGCAAAATCACTTCCCGTTCCAAAGGGGTTCGTCCAAAATATATTGTGGAAGATATGATCAAATAAAGAATAAAAACCAACGGTGGAACTCATACTCGGTGTTCCGCCGTTGGTTTTATCTTGATTATACAGCATCTCTTAAAGTAACTTTTTATGATCATTTTACATTTCTCTTATGATACGCAGTGCCAGATACCATGAATTAAAACTGGAAATGAACAATGATCTCCTATCTCTTTAGGCCTAATTTTACAAACCATTAAAAATGGCTGGGATGGCATCAACTTGTCTGGGATAATAATCTGGTTGCCTTTTTGAAAAAAACCGGGCGGCAAATATAATTCATCTACATCTGCTTCTGGACGTGTACAAATAGTCAATGCTGTGCCTGGCTGAATCTTGGCTGTATAGAAATGAGGTAGGATTTCCGCTGCCATATCCCCATTTTCCAAAGCGACCGTTACTTGGATAATGGGGCACGATGGCCCAGCCTTCTGCTTTGAAAGTAATTCTGCATCGTGTGATTCTTTTCTTATATCAAGGTCACTAGGCTGCGCTTTGGTGGACATTTCCTGCATTGCAGAAGTTCCATTTGAATAAACCATGTGATTCAGATTCATGGCATTCACCCTCTCTGAATTCATTTCGATGAATCTCGGTTTATGAAAATACAGACATCTCTACTTGAAACCCTTTTCTTTTATCTACATAGGGCATCTAGTCTTCCAAAGTTCATGCTATTTCGACAAAAGGAAAGAGCTTCTTTTTCTACTTTATCATATGTATAGAAGAATCTGATTGTGTCTCTTCATCCTGCATTCTGTCTTTGTGATGAGATGTATCAAATAGCAAACTTGATAAAAGTAAGAAAGAATGATATACTCATTTTCAATTATTGCTGCTGTAAAAGAAAAAATTCAATTTTTGTACTATCTCCATGTATCTTGAAAACCATTTACCAGCAGCAAGAAAGGAGGAATTGAACCAGTTAACATTTACTCTGTCAATGAAAGCACCGATCAAATTCAAAATAGTAAAAAAGGATTATACAATGAAAAGACATCTTCAAATAATACTCAGTATTGCATTATCTGCTTCTATTTTATTATCCATTCCTGTTTTTGCCCGTGCAGCATTGGATGATACCGGTTTTACAGATGTATCTGCCGATTCCTGGTACACAGATGCCGTCCTCTATTGCCAAAAGAACGGATGGATGAGCGGAACTTCTTCCACCACTTTTTCCCCAGACGGTTCCATGAGCCGCGCTATGCTGGCCACCGTCCTTTATCGGATCGAAGGCAGTCCTTCTGTTTCCGGAGAACTCTCTTTTTCTGACGTTCCTTCTAATACCTGGTACACAGAAGCAGTCCTTTGGGCAACTCAAGAAGAGCTGATGAATGGATATGGCAATCATCAATTTGGCCCCAACGATCCTATATCCCGTGAACAATTTGTCACTGTCCTCTGGAGAAAAGAAGGTAGCCCCTCTTATCATCAAGCATCTCTTTTTGATGACGCATCTGCTACCTCTTCCTGGGCAGAAGAAGCGGTTGTTTGGGCAACTGAAAATCATATTGTCAATGGAAAACCGGGAAACCGTTTCGATCCACAAGGCACAGCTACCCGAGCAGAATCTGCCACCATTCTTCAACGTTACATCGTTTCCACAACACCAACACCAACACCTACACCTACGCCAACACCTACACCAACACCTACACCTACACCTACGCCAACACCCAGTCCTATTCCGTCCAATGAATATGACGATGATGCATTTCAAATTCAAGACGGACTTCTCCATTATACTGGTGGAACACCCAGCTATGCAGGCGTTGATGTTTCTTCCTACCAGCAAAATATTGATTGGGAGCAGGTTGCTTCATCCGGCATCGATTTTGCTATTATCCGAGCCGGATATCGTGGATATACCGTTGGAAATCTAAAGCAAGATACATATTTTACTCAAAATATCGAGGGGGCTTTAGATGCTGGCCTAGATGTCGGGGTCTATATCTTCTCTCAGGCAACTACAGTAGAAGAAGCTATTGAAGAGGCAAATCAACTTTTGGAATGGGTAGAAGATTATTCTATTACTTACCCTCTGGTGTTTGACTGGGAACGGGTTACCCTACTTGGCTCCCGCACCAAAGACACAGATGGAGAAACGATCACGGCCTGTGCAAGGGCATTTTGTGATACCATTGCAGCAGCTGGCTATACTCCTATGGTCTATGGAAATCCATCTATGGTGTATGACTCTGAACTAGATCTTTCCTATCTTACGGATATTCCTTTCTGGTTGGCTCACTATACTTCCGGATGGGCCCCCACTTCATTCCGTTATCACTACCACATGTGGCAATACTCTTCTACCGGAAGTGTGGACGGCATTATTGGAAATACCGATTTAAACTTGTGCCTTGTCGATTTTTAACGACTTTTGGTTCTTTTTCTCATCTCTATCTCTAATGGCAAACAGAAAGTTAGAAATAGGAAATGATATTCTTTCCCTTTGGACACAGTTTCTGTATAACAAAAACAGTAAGAGCCAGCTTTCGCTGGCTCTTACTAACATTTACCCAGGTTATCTAGGGCAAAAGAGGGTGTCATTCTAATGACACCCTCTTTTTGATTGAATATACGTTGTTCAGCCATGTTGCGCAGATGATGATCCTTTTATAATATCAAATCGGATCATAGATGCTAAATCAGAAATAGAAGAAGACTCATAGTTTTCCAAATCCTCTATGGTCCAAATGAAAGCACCTATACGAGCCATATCACCTAAATTAGCCTGCTGGATCTCCTCATTTTGAGAGGAAGTACAATCCGATAGAACCACTACATTATAATCCAAAGCATTGGCATCATAACAGGTGGTACGGATACAATTTGGCGTAGTTGTCCCCGCTAAGATGACAGTGCGAACGCCCAAACGGCGCAAAATTAAATCCAATTCTGTTTGGAAAAAAGCACTCCATCGCGGCTTAATGATGGTATAATCCCCCGGTTGTGGTCTCAGTATTTCCGGTTCTTGAGCGCTCCATGACTCCGGCTGCATGTTTCTTCCTCCAGCAACCCAACTTTCATATCGCGTGGTCTCAACGTCACTTCCATCCGCGCGATAATGACGCTTGATAAAAAAGATGGGAATCTCTTTTTCACGCGCTATTTGGATTGCTTTCGCACACAGCGGAACCGTGGCGGCTGCACCTTTGATGCAATGAACGGATTCTGGGCTGAGAAAGCCATACTCCATATCAATAAGGAGAAATGCAGATTTGGTGGGGTTCTTCATACACTTTTCCTTTCTTTCAATGGATTAAATCACAATCAATTCATAGTCTCGTGTGCCAAGGCCGATTTTTTCTGCATGGTCCAGGCAGCTGCGCCATTCGGACTCTGGCGTCGAATTGGTGAAATGGTCGTGATGGTCTACAAAATCAGGCTTTTTCATATTTTCAGCTAATTGACTGTTTGGCATAGGCGTCGCCATCAGACATGCATCTACACAAGCTTGATCCAAAGCCAGAGGGTCAAAAGAAGCAAACATTCCCAAATTGGGAAGAATGGGAACATCATTTTCACCATGACAGTCACAGTTGGGAGAAACGTCTACCACGAGAGAAATATGGAAATTGGGACGACCATCTACTACCGCTTTTGTGTATTCTGCCATGCGACGGTTCAGGACTTCATTGGCATTGTCATTGTCAAATACTATGGCATCGAAATTGCATGCGCCAAGGCAACGACCACAACCTACGCAATGTTCTTGGTCTACCATCATTTTTTTCTTAGTCTCATCAAAGACGAGCCCATCATTGGCACATTCCCGCTGGCATTTCCGGCAACCTCGGCACTTTTTTTCCTTAATGTGTGGTTTTCCGCTGCTGTGTTGTTCTTTTTTTCCTGCACGAGAACCACAGCCCATACCAATGTTTTTGATGGTCCCACCAAAACCTGTCATTTCATGCCCTTTGAAATGGGTCAAGCTAATGAACACATCCGCATCCATAATAGCACGGCCGATTTTAGCTTCTTGGACAAGTTCCCCTCCTACCACTGGCACCGCAATGTCATCTGTGCCTTTCAATCCATCGCCTATGAGAATAGGACATCCTACAGTAAGTGGGGTAAAACCGTTCTCCCAAGCACATTCCAAATGCTCCAACGCATTTTTCCGGCTCCCAGGATACATGGTATTGCAATCAGTCAAAAACGGCTTGCCGCCACATTCTTTTACCACATCAACGACTGCTTTTGCATAATTAGGGCGTAAATAGCTGATATTGCCCAGCTCCCCAAAATGCATTTTGATGGCGACAAATTTCCCGTCCATGTCCAGTTGCTCTATTCCAGCTGCACGGATTAATTTTTTTAATTTTGTCGGAAGGCCATCTCCAAAAGCGATGGTATGAAAATCTGAAAAATAAACTTTCGCTTTTTCCATCTCTGTTTCCTCCTTGATATGTCTGTTTTAAAATCGCAAGGCATTTTTGATCATTACGTTTTTTCGTCCTCTTCTTCAAAAGCGTCACCGCTTTTATATTGATTTATATAGTATATCATACCATCCTACTTCCTGCAAAGGAAGCAGTAAACTTCTCCGCCGTTTTTACGTTTTCATAAAGAAAACAGCTGCCAAAAGGCAGCCGTTCCATATCGGATTAATATACAGATGATTTCGCCAACTTCCCTGATTTTTTTTCGTGTATCCGGCGGGCCCAATAGACGATTGGCGTATCGAGTAGTGAAGTGAAGATGAAAATAATATAGCTGGATAAAGCAATGGAGATGAGGGTTGGAATATCATAAGTACCCCAGAATGCAAATGCTGTAAATAGCAGAGTGTTTACCATCTGGGAAATCAATGTCGAACCGTTATTGCGCAGCCAGAGAAACGCTCTTCGATCTCCTGTCTTTCGTTCGGTAAAATCCCACCAAGCATGGTATAACCATACATCAAACAACTGTGCAATGATATATACTGCCAAAGACGAAAGCATCATCCGCGGCGTATTGGAGAAAACCATTTCAATAGCAGGAGTAACCCAATCGCTTTGCGCAGGGATATACATAAGCCACGACTGAGACACTAGGATAAACAGCAAATTGGTTCCAATTCCTATCCAAACAGCTTTTTGTGCCGTTTTTTTTCCAGCCACCTCGCTCAAAATATCTGTCACGAGAAATGTAGTGGCAAATAAAATGTTGCCCAATGTCATTTCCATGCCGAACGCATTTACCATAATCATCACTTCAATATTTGCTGTAATGGTAGCAAACACTGTAAATGCCATCAAACCACTGGTACCAAATAAATAGAACCAAAGCAGCACTCCGCCATACAATACAACCAAGGATCCAATTAACAATAATTCGTTTGTCATCTTATCTCTCCTACACCAAAATCTGTATTTTCCAACAGAATATCCACTCGAGGGTTCTCCCGATAAATGGGAAGCACTCTATCGACAAAGGCATTGCAGACAGATTCGTCTGGTCGAATTTTTGTGGTGTTCGGAACCATAAGATTGACACATACCCGGTGAAACCAAGTCAGCCCGGTTTCAATATCCTTTATCATGCTTTCTGCAGTCTGTCCCGAGAGTCCAAATAACAGACAACAATCATCAAAGATCCTGCCAATCTTTGCAGGATCTTTTTCATCGATCCCCTTGTTCAATACTTTTTCTCGGTAGTCCGCATCAAACGTTTCAATGCCAATTTTAACATGCAATGTGATGCCTTGTTCTGCAAATTGTTCTCGTAATGTCGGAAGTATACCACGAAACATCCAGTGGCTTTCGATATGCAGATCTCTCACATTTTTCTGGCAACATATATGCTTCACCTCATGTATAGTAGACTGGTCAAGTTCTGGAAAAGAGCCTGAGTTAATCACTTCCAGCCGACCATACATTCCTGTTACACAAGCTAGCACCTTTCGGTTAAGGGCAAGATTGTCCCTCTCTTCCTGTGATGCGTCTAAATGGTAATCACAGAATGTGCAACGTTTCCATACACATCCTCTCCCCCGCAATAATACAATCTCCCTGGGATTTTTGTCTTGAATAACGGAGTAACGAGTCAGTGCCACAGAAATTCCACCTCCTTTTTTTGCAAAAAATAAGTGTACCTGTCGGTACACCATCTTTTTCTTCCATTTTTCCAGTCCAGTGGTTTGGGCAAACAACCTCCTCAGTGCAAAATGCATTTTTCAAAGGGCGCTTCCTTTTTGGCATTCACTCCATACATACTGAGAGGGTAAAGCTGGACATGGTTCCGTAGTTTTGTTTATAGACAGGATGGTTCCGAACTGTCTGTTATGAAATTACTCAATCATTATATGAAATTCTTTTAGAAAGTCAAGTATTCTTGTCCAAATTCCCTGCCAATCATCTATGAGAGATGCGCCGTAAATCAGCACATAACGACAAATTACTAGTATTCTCTAAAAAAGGGAAATCGGTGCTCATGAGCACCAATTTCCCTTTTTCTTCGTCCTGGTGGGGGATAAGGGACTCGAACCCTTACGGATCGCTCCATAGGAACCTAAATCCTACATGTCTACCAATTCCATCAATCCCCCATATACTACCTCAATCATATACTGTATACATTTTTATGAGAATACACCAAAAAGGCTGTATTCAAGTATCATCTATCATACCATGTTTCTCTGGAATTTGTCAATTGCATGATTTCATTTCCTGGTGTATAATATTTTTACTAAACATGATATATAAGGGTGTAGTCCCTTTTTTATTGGAGAGATGCCATTTTGAATATACCTCGTGCTGCCGTATTGCAAGATCTGTCTGGTTTTGGGCGCTGTTCTCTTTCTGTTGCCATGCCGATTCTATCTGTTATGGGTATACAATGTTGCCCCGTTCCAACCGCATTTCTCTCATCCCATACTGGATTTGAGGGAAACACTTTTTTGGATATGACAGAGGAAATGAAGCGTGTTGCAGCCCATTGGAAAGCCCTTCATCTATCTTTTCAAGCCATCTACAGCGGCTTTGTTGGCTCCGAAGCCCAGCTTCAAGTTATCTCTCAATTCATTTCCGACTTCCGTCACAACGATACCATTGTTCTTGTAGACCCAGTCATGGGAGATTACGGACGCGTTTACCGCACCTATACTCCTGCCATGTGCCGTCAAATGATTCATCTGGCAGCTCAGGCAGATCTGATTACCCCTAATTTCACCGAGGCTTCTATTTTATTGGAGGAGCCATATGAAAATAGACCTGTTACACAAGAGCAGCAAACAGACTGGCTGTTGCGCCTATCTCTCAGAGGTACTCGCTCTGTTGTCTTAACCGGTATTTCTCAAGGAGAGCAAAATTTAGGAGCTGCCTGCTTTGATCGAAATACACAAACAGTTTCTTTTTCCTTCTGCGAAAAAGTAGACGGTCAATTCCACGGTTCTGGGGATGTATTTGCCAGTGTTGTCCTTGGTGCACTTCTATCAGGCACTTCCCTTTCCGCAGCAACAGAGCAAGCTGTCTCTTTTGTACGAGACTGTATTGCTCTCACAGTCAAGGCCCACGCTCTTCCCAAAGAAGGTCTTTTGATTGAACCCTGCCTTGCGCGTCTTCACCATCCGGTGTCAAAATAAATCAAATCGAAGGAGGACTTTAATTCAAATGAGAAGTGGAACTGCAATTCAAACAGTAGTGGTTGCCGGAGCTGGCACCATGGGTACCTCTATTGCCCAAATCTTTGCTCAAAGCGGCTTTGATGTCATTTTGTATAATCGCCGCCAACCATCTCTTGATCGTGCCCAAGCAAGGATTTCTGGCAATTTAGACACTGCTATCCAAGAAGGAACCGTCACACCAGAAGAAAAAGCTGCTGTTCTGTCTCGAATGTCTTTCACCACAGACCTCAATGAATTTGCAAAAGCAGATTACATTGTGGAAGGTATTGCAGAAAATTTGGATGTCAAGCACGACTTTTTCCGAACCATTTCCGAAATCATCCCAAATGATATCGTTGTTACATCCAATACATCCGGCCTGCCTATTACCAGTATTGCTTTGGGTGTAAAAAATCCAGAACGGTTTGCAGGGATGCATTTCTGGAACCCTCCTCACCTTGTTCCTCTGGTAGAAATCATCAAAGGTGAAAAAACTGCCGATGAAGCAGCCCAAATTGTTTACGACGTGACAAATCGTATCCACAAAAAACCTGTCATTGTGAAAAAAGACATCAAAGGTCAAATTGGCAACCGGTTGCAGCTTGCTATTGTAAGAGAAGCACTTCACATTTTGGAAACTGGTGCAGCCGATGTAGCGGATATTGACGCCGTTATGAAATATAGTCTTGGTTTCCGTTACGCATGTCTTGGCCCGTTTGAATCTTTGGATCTGGGTGGCCTTGATGTATTCAATTCTATTTCTGCCTATTTATTCCCCGATTTAAGCAAAGCAGAAACCAGTGGTGAAATGGGTCGTTTGGTGAAAGAAGGTAATCTAGGCGTAAAATCTGGACGTGGTTTTTATGACTATTCTGGTGACCGCGCCCAGAAGGTAATTGAAGAACGAGATGCTAATTTCATGAAGCTTTATCGTTGTTTGTATGAGGGAAAATAGCCTTTCAAAAGGCTCCTTTATCTACTTTTTCTCCCAGGTCACTTTGCAGCTGCATATAGCAGGTTGACATGTTTCGTCGACTTTTCCTTTGGGTGTTTTATGAAAAAATTACAGAAATAATTGAAAAATCTGCGGTAATAGGCTTGACAAGTCTGGGGGATCATGGTAGTATGAAATCGTGATCATACTGTTGCAATAGTTTGAAGCAAATACTCAAATTTCTGATGAATGCGCGCATTTTTTCGTGCGAGTGTTTTGTCTAAATTCTGTTTTTCATATTAATTTCAGTGGGTGGTCTGACCGCGTGCATCTGTTTTAAAATGGACAAGCAGAAAAATACAATAACACAAGTACAACCATTACTTAGATAATAAACATTCCTAAAAGTGTTTGTTATTTTCCGCTGCTTCAAAAAATGCCTGCAAACAAAAATTTATTATGGAGGTTTTAGTTAATGAGATTCGGTGGTTATGGCGCTAATCATTTCGGCGGTTATCATGATTATTTAGTACCTGCTATTCAGTACATGGGCCCAGGCGCAGTAAATAAAGTTGGCGAATTGGCAACAATGTTCGGCGCAAAGAAAGTCATGATCGTATGTGACAGCTTCATGAAGTCCCTGAAGGGCGGAGCTGCTGAAATCGTTGAAGGCCTGTTGAAAAAAGAAGGCATCGACGTTTGCTACTATGACAAAGTTGAGCCCAACCCCAAAGAATACAATGTCATCGAAGCAAAGAACACATACCTGGCTGAGAAGGCTGACTTCTTGATCTCCATCGGCGGCGGTTCTTCTCATGACTGCACCAAGGGCATTGGTATTGCTGTTGCTAATAACCTGGAACATGGTGATGAGCTGCAGAAGTTTGCTGGTATTGAATTGCTTGACAAGCCGATCCTGCCTTTCATCGCTGTTAACACCACCGCTGGTACTGGTAGTGAAGTTACCCGCCACTGCGTTATCACCAGTGTTGAAAAGAAACTGAAATATGTTATCGTTTCTTGGAGAAACATGCCTTTGGCAGCTATCAACGACTCCGATCTGATGCTCGGTAAGCCTCAGGGCCTGACCGCTGCTACCGGTATGGACGCTCTGACTCACGCTTATGAGTGCTATGTTTCCATCAACGCTAACCCTGTAACTGACGCTGCTTCTATCCAAGGCATCAAGTTGGTTGCTGAGTGGCTGAGAAAAGCTGTTGCTCTGGGCGTAAACAGAGAAGCTCGTGAAAATATGTGCTACGCTTCCCTGCTGGCAGGTATGGCATTCTCCAACGGCGACCTCGGTTATGTTCATGCTATGGCTCACCAGTTGGGTGGCTACTATGACATGGCTCACGGTGTTGCTAATGCTATGTTGTTGCCGACAGTTGAAAGATGGAACATGCCTTCCAACCCGCAGAGATTTGCTGACACTGCTGCCTTCATGGGCGAAGTTGTCACTGGTCTGTCTGTACTGGAACAAGCTGACAAAGCTATTGCTTCCATCGAAAGATTGTCCAAGGATGTTGGTATTCCTGTTGGTCTGGCTGGTCAGGGTATCGAAGAATCCATGATCCCGACTATGGCTGAATCCGCTCTGAAAGACGGTAATGCTGGCAGCAACCCGAGAGTTGGTAAGCAGAAGGATGTCGAAATGCTCTTCAAAGCTGCTATGTAATTATATTCTTCTCACAGAAGAATTATCAATGAATAAACAAAGAGGACATGGTTTCCCATGTCCTCTTTTGTTTGTGTTTAAAACTTCTTGGTTTACTTTCAAACTTTCGATAATGGAAACAAAGGAAGAGAGCAGAAGAATGAATTCTTCTGCTCTCTTCCTTTCCTTTTCTATATTAGAAGAAGTTATTTATTCATGATGAATGATTGCGCGATTAATTGCACAGAGAACGCCACGAATAGACGCCAAATAAATATTAGGAGAAATACCTACACCAAAAATAGACTTCCCTTTCGGTGTTTTTAACTGGATATATGCAACGGCCATAGAATCGGAGCCAGCAGATATGGCATGTTCATGATAATCTACAAATGAAAATTGAGAAATTACCAAGTTCTGCACAGCATTAAAAAATGCATCGATAGGGCCATTGCCCTCTCCCTTCAGTGCAACTTTTTCTGTCTCGTATTGTAATGTGCCACGAAAAACAACACGAATGTTTCCAGTTTCATCTGTCTTTTCTAAGAATTGATGATCTAACAAACGATATGGTCCATTCATATCAATATATTCCTTCTGGAACAGGTTCATAATTTCATCGGCCACCATCTCTTTGCCTGTAAGTTCGCTTTCTTTCTGAACCAAAGCACCAAATTCAGGATGCATCTCTTTTGGTAAATGATATCCAAAAGAATCCATAATAAAAGCTGTGCCGCCTTTACCAGATTGGCTATTGATTCGAATAATTGGTTCGTATTGGCGTCCTACATCTGCCGGATCTAAAGGCAAATAAGGTACCTCCCAATATTCGCTATCATGTTCACGTTGGTACTGAATACCTTTATTAATTGCATCTTGATGAGAACCAGAAAAGGCTGTAAAAACCAATGTACCTGCATATGGATGGCGTTCTCCAACCTTCATTTTTGTGGTACGTTCATATACTTCACGAATAGCATTGATATTGGAAAAATCCAGCTTAGGATCAATTCCCTGTGAGTACATGTTCATAGCCAATGTAACTATGTCTACATTACCCGTACGTTCTCCGTTACCAAATAATGTTCCTTCCATTCTGTCAGCACCTGCGAGCAAAGCCAATTCCCCTGCTGCAACACCGGTTCCTCTGTCATTATGGGGATGCACACTAATAATTGCACTGTCTCGACTTTTTAAATGCTTGATAACATATTCAATTTGATCCGCATACTGATTAGGTGTGCTCATCTCTACAGTCGATGGCAGATTTAAAATCACTTTATGTTCTGGTGTAGCACCCAGTTCTTCTAGAACACGTTGACAAATCATCACTGCATTGTCGACCTCTGTTCCAGAAAAACTTTCTGGTGAATATTCATAGCGCAGGTTCATGCCTTTTTCTATCATCGGTTGACTCAACTCGCGGATCAGTCGGGCAGCATTGACCGCAATTTCAATGATGCCATCCATCTCCTTTTTAAAAACCATTTTTCTTTGTGCTGTAGAGGTAGAATTGTAGAAATGTAAAATGACATTTTTGGCACCATCAATGGCTTCAAAGGTCCGCTGAATGAGATGCGGGCGTGCTTGTACCAAAACCTGAATCGTAACATCATCTGGGATATATCCCCCTTCGATTAAGGTACGTAAAATTTCAAATTCCGTCTCTGAAGCAGAAGGGAACCCCACTTCAATCTCTTTAAATCCAATTTGTACCAAAGTCTGAAACAGTTCCAATTTCTCTTTTAGGTTCATCGGGTCAACCAACGCCTGGTTTCCATCTCGCAAGTCAACGCTGCACCAGATGGGCGGCTTCGTTATTTGGTGTGTAGGCCATTCACGATCCTTCAGTGGAATAGGGGCAAATGGAACATACTTTTGATATCCCGGTTTCATACGTCATTCCTCCTAAACATGTAAAACATTGATGTTCTCTTCATATCTGTGTCCTTTGGAGGCTAGGGGATCTCCCGTTTATTTTGATATAAAAAACGTCCCTGACAGTTTCTGTACTGTCAGGGACGTAAATAAATACGCGGTACCACCCTGCTTTAGTCATTTTGTTTCCAAAATAACCCTCGTCGACCTCCAACAAGGTCCGGGCTGATAACGGTGCCCTTCCGTCTTATTCTCTGCTCATTGGCTTTGAATAAGCAACTCCAGGATGAGCTATACACATGATGTCTTATACCTGTTCACACCAACCACAGGCTCTCTGAATGAGACCAATCATGTCTTATTCCCTTCATTGTTTTTTCATATTGTATTCATTTTACAAGACTTCCTGTTCTTTGTCAAGGCCCTTTTTCTCTCTTCTTTTTTTTCTTTTCCCCTTAAACCCCTTGACAAATAGAAAAAATGAGTTATAATAATATTCACGTTGTTTCTCAGGCAGTGTGCCTTATAAAAAGCGGGATTGTGTAAGGGTAGCACGACAGACTCTGACTCTGTTTGTGAGGGTTCGAATCCTTCTCCCGCTGCCAAACTCCTAAAGCTTCTAAAATAGCTTTAGGAGTTTTTTTACTGTTTGTATTAAGATATTCTACCAATGCCGAAAAATACATGCTTTCTCTGGTTTCTTATTGGAAACCGTTGTAAAAGGAAGAAAAAGAAGCTATAATAAATATACTATTTTACAATGTGAGGGGATTTCCATTGAAACGAACCAAAATCGTGCAAATATTTACGAACAAAGAAACCTTTTCTGGCCAGGAGGTGCAAATAGGAGGATGGGTTCGAACTTTACGAGATATGAAAACGTTTGGATTCATTGAACTAAATGATGGTAGCTATTTCAAAAATTTGCAAGTGGTATTTGAGTCTGAACAGTTAGAAAATTACAAAGAAATCGCAAAACAAAATGTAGGCGCAGCGTTGATTGTTCGCGGTGTTATTGTTCTTACACCGGAAGGGAAACAACCATTAGAATGCAAAGCCACTTCAATAGAAGTGGAAGGTTCCTCTGCACCTGAGTATCCCTTGCAAAAAAAACGACATTCTGTAGAATTTTTACGCACTATTGCCCATTTGCGTCCCCGTACTAATTTATTCTCTGCCGCATTTCGTGTACGTTCGGTAGCAGCCCACGCTATCCATACTTTTTTCCAAGAACAGGGCTTTGTTTATATCCATACTCCAATCATTACAGCTAGTGACTGCGAAGGAGCCGGTGAGATGTTCCGTGTCACTACCTTGGATTTAGACCAATTACCAAAAACAGAAGATGGAACGGTAGATTATACCCAAGACTTTTTTGGGAAAAGCACCAATTTGACTGTTTCAGGCCAACTGAATGCGGAAAGTTTTGCCATGGCTTTTGGCGATGTTTATACATTTGGCCCTACTTTCCGAGCTGAAAACTCCAACACGGCCCGTCACGCCGCTGAATTTTGGATGATAGAGCCTGAAATGGCATTTGCCGATCTGGAAGATGATATGGAAGTGGCGGAACAAATGATTCGTTTCATCATCTCCACCGTTTTGGAAAAATGCCCTGATGAACTGGAATTTTTTAACCGTTTTGTGGACAAAGGACTATTGGACCGACTTCATGGCGTTGTTGAATCTAAATTTAGTCACATCACATATACAGAAGCCATTGAAATTTTAAAAAATGCTACCGTATCTTTTGAATATCCCGTAGAATGGGGATGCGATCTACAAACAGAGCATGAGCGTTATTTAACAGAACAACATTTTGGCTGTCCAGTATTTGTCACTGATTATCCCAAAGAGATCAAGGCTTTTTATATGCGGCTGAATGACGATGGAAAAACAGTTGCCGCAATGGATTGCCTTGTGCCTGGAATTGGTGAAATCATCGGCGGAAGTCAAAGAGAAGAACGTTTAGATGTTTTGGAAAGTCGCATGGAAGAATTGGGGCTCAATCCTGCAGATTACTGGTGGTATCTGGACTTACGACGTTATGGTGGTACCAAACATGCCGGATTTGGACTTGGTTTTGAACGCATGGTGATGTATCTCACCGGAATTTCCAACATCCGAGATGTCATTCCTCATCCCCGAACCGTAGGAAATGCAGATTTCTAAAAACTATACAGGATATTATTATAATGCTCACGCTGTGCCAAAGTACAGCGTGAGCATTGTCCCAAAGGAGCAATGAAATGTCACTTCTTATTGGCTGTCATCTTTCCAGTGCAAAAGGATATCTGGAAATGGCTAAAGCGGCCTATTCGATTCACGCTAACACAATCCAGTTTTTCACCCGTAATCCCCGGGGCAGCCGAGCCAAGCCTTTGGACTTGTCAGATGTGGAAGCATATCACTCTTTTGCCGAAAAATATCATATTTCCCATTTATTAGCACATGCACCTTATACTCTCAATGCATGCTCATCCAGCTCCCATGTGCGGCAATTTGCAAAAGAAACTATGAAGGATGACCTAAGCCGGCTAGAAGTGTTCCCAGGCTGTTGCTATAATTTTCACCCTGGAAACCACATGAAGCAAGGGATTGGCAAAGGTATTTCACTTATTGCTGATACGCTAAATGATGTATTGACTCCTCAGCAGCATACAATGGTCCTTCTAGAAACCATGGCCGGAAAAGGAAGTGAAATTGGCCAGCGGTTTGAAGAGTTGCGGCAGATTCTCGACCTGATTCATCTGCGAGAAAAAATGGGGATCTGTTTAGATACATGTCATATTTGGGACAGTGGATATGATATTGTTCATGATCTGGATTCTGTGTTGGATGAATTTGATCAAATCATTGGCTTAACACATTTGCACGCTATCCATCTCAATGACAGCATGAATCAATGCGGTAGCCATAAAGACCGACATGCCAAGATTGGAATGGGCGAAATCGGACTTGACGCTTTGATTCGTATCATCAACCATCCCAAGTTATGTCACTTGCCATTCTATCTGGAAACTCCCAACGATCTGGCGGGGTATGCAGAAGAAATTCAATTGTTACAGGGTTTTTACCATCCATAGATTCCTATAGAGAAAGGATGTAAACCGATGATTTATACCATTCCATGTGAAAGCCCTTTTGGTACTCTTTGGATTTTCGCCCACGAAAACGCCATCACAGAAATCCACTTTCCCAATGCTCTTCCTGCTCCTGATCATATCTTGGAAGCAACGCCTCTGTTACTGCAAGCAAAGCAACAATTATCAGAATATTGGAAAAGGAAACGCACTACATTCACTCTTCCACTTGATCCAAAAGGCACACCATATCAAAAAAAAGTATGGAATGCTCTTTTGACCATCCCCTTTGGAGAGACTCGAAGTTATGGGGAAATTGCCAAACAACTGGGCAATCCAAAAGCGGCACGAGCAGTTGGCTTCGCCAACCATAATAACCCCATTCCCATTCTCATTCCCTGCCACCGAGTGATTGGTGCAAATGGGTCACTCACCGGGTATGCCGGCGGATTAGAAATCAAGAAGGCACTTTTGATGCTGGAACAAACAACAGCAAGTCTTTGATTCCTTCGAACATGATAATCCAATCTTCTTATAAAATCAGAATAAACAGGCATTGCTTAGAGCAATGCCTGTTTTTGATATCCAAAGTATCTCTACATTTTCCCGTGGCAGCCAGCACATCCACCTCCACAAGGATGGGATTCCTTCCACAACCGATCTGCAACAGGAGCCCAACGCTCTGCAGCAGGAACACATTTATCACTATACTCCTTTGCCGTTTCCGGTTTCATCAAATCAGTGGAATGAGCACCGCTTTGTTCTACCATCTCAGTCAACCGTCCCGGGTTGTCCAACACTGGGCAAGGACGCAAATGATTTTCATTAAAAGGTTGATTGTTATGATATGCCATAAACAGCGGAGATTGATATGCCTCTAAAAGTGTTTTTTCTTTAATGTTAGAGTCAGAATAATGGATAAACGCACAAGGTTCAATATCGCCATTGGCATTGATATGTAAATAACTTCTTCCCCCAGCGATACAGCCTTTGACAAACTCCCCATCATTCCAGAAATCCATGGTAAATAACGGCTTTGTATTTCTAAAGCTCCGAACCTGATGATACATAAATTCTCTTTGTTCTGCTGTTGCCATCAATTCAGGAACAGCATCTGCTCCAATGGGCATATAAGTAAAAAGCCAAGCAAACTTTGCTCCCCAGTCGATCATGGTATCAAAGAATTCTTCGCTTCCAATAACTTCTACATTTTTACTGGTATAGCAACAAGAAATACCAAAAGGTAGCTTCTTATCCTTGAGAATCTTCATCGCTTTCTGTACTGCTGCAAAAGTCCCTTTGCCTCGGCGGAAATCGGTTGCTTCTTCAAACCCTTCTACGCTGATTGCGGGGATAAAATTCTTAACACGTAACATCTCATCCGCAAATGCCTCATCAATCAAGGTAGAATTGGTAAATGCCAAAAATGCACAATCAGAATGTCGTTCACACAAAGTGATAATATCTTTTTTGCGCACCAATGGTTCACCGCCAGAATAGATATACATATAGGTTCCCAAAGCTTTACCTTGTTGGATGATATGATCCAATGTCTCTAGGTCCATATTTAATTTGTTACCGTACTCAGCTGCCCAGCATCCTGTGCAATGGAGATTGCAGGCAGATGTGGGATCCATTAAAATAGCCCATGGGATATTGCATTGGTATTTTTCACGGGCCTCTTGCTGTTTGGACCAACCAATTAAATTAGCATTGATCACAAAGTTTTCAAATAATGTCTTTCTTACACCATCATCAATATCTGTCCACAAACTCTGGATCAGTCGGTACCAATTGTTATCTTTGTCATTGATAACTCTACGAAATACATCTCTCTGTTTGACAAATAGATTTTTCCCAGCCACACGATCAACCCAATCCATAAGTTTGGGCATATTATTCACCGGATCTTTGTCCAGGTATTTATATGCTTGCGAAATACCTAGCATCTTTACCTTGTCTTTGATTGACATACATTTTCCCTCTTTTCTTATGGATATGATCTTATTATTATGATATACTGACCCTTTTCTTTGAAAAAACAACAAAATTCGACTTAAAAAAGTTTTTCTGTCTTTTGCTAATAGTGTTAGTTTATCATTCTAAATTAAAAAATGCTATAGACAATTGTAAAATGATGTAGAATTTTTTTACAAAACCTTTCATGTGTCTATATCTTAGAAAACTTTTTTGTAAAATTGGAACTTTTTTTCTCGAGAATCGTCAAAATATTTACGATTAAATGGAAAGGAAATTTTTTCTTCCTCTGACATATTTATCTTTGTTTTGAATTCTTTGGTTGGAACATACTATTCTCAAGCGTTTTGCACAAGTATACCATCCAAAGTTGGGAGGGGCTTCTATGCAAAAAAAACGGCGTGTATTTGGCACAGCACTACTTCTTCTTTTGATTTGTGTTATTGGTACTCTATTGATTTATAATCTAAAGGAAAAGTCAACTTCCCCACAAGAAAATGATACCTCTCGTCTTTTAGTCCTTATGTATCATCATCTGACAAAAAAACCAGAGAAAGTAGGTCCTTATACCATCTCCGTCGATGACTTTGAAACAGATCTACAATATTTAAAAGAAGAGGGATACGAAACGATAACACCTTCTCAGTTGTTGGATCACATCGATCATCAGACCCCTCTGCCCAAACGCCCTGTTATGATCACATTTGATGATGGATATGAAAGTGTATATGCTTATGCCTACCCTCTACTGAAACAATATCAAATGAACGCTTGTTGTACTATTGTGGGAGAATATACAGATCTCTACACAAAATCCAATGATCATAATCTAGATTACTCCTACATGACATGGCAAGAAGTAAAAGAACTTCAAGAAAGCGGAGTCATTGAAATTGGAAATCATACAGATCATCTACATGTAATAAACGAAACACGACAAGGCTGTTGCATAAACCCCTCTGAATCCATAGAAACATACCATAACTTTTTAAAAGAAGATGTAGGTCACTTACAGGATCAAATTCAATCTCAGACCGGCGTACGTCCTGTTGCATTTGCTTATCCCTTTGGGAAATATTGCAAAGAATCCTATGACACTCTGTCGTCCTTGGGTATTCGCGTTACCTTTTCCTGTGATGAACAGTGGAATGCTATTTCCGACCATGTGGATTCTCTTCTTATGCTGGGACGATTCAATCGCTCCGGTGGTGTCCCCACCGAAACTTTTTTTCGGCGTATTTCATAATATTCCTTTACCTTTTAACGTAATATTGTACTATTTCTTGTGTTTTCTACAAAATTCTGCTATACTATTATGAATAGGCCCTTTCAAGATCAAATGAATAAGGAGTCTCCACTTATGTTACCTCCCATTATGTCTTCGTACTCCCAACTATTTAATGGGTTTCCCAATCCGGTTATTCTTTCTGATTCTCATTTGCTTATTCAATATTTCAATGCTTCTGCCCAACAATTGTTTTCTGCAAATGGCCAGCCATTGGAACTAAAAAAAGAATTGCCTCCATCTCTGAAGGCTATTTTTCCTTCTATTCTTGAAGAATCTTCTAGCGCCAGTTTCACCCTTGGCAAAACATCTTATGATGTAACCATCCAAACATTAGATACTTTTACCTTCTTTTTCCTGCAGGAAAAATCCAACCCTCTTGTTCCACCTCAATTACTTCTTTCTCTGGTTAACAAGATACAGGATATCACAGCACCTCTCATGTATGTCTCTCAACTACTTGTTCCCATTGTGGAATCGGCAAGCCATCCCAAATCGGACCGATATTTGAGCATACTCAATCAAAACTGCTACCGTCTGATTCGCATTATGAATATGCTCTTCATGTTTGAAAAATCACTGGATCTCACATCTTTCACTGATTCACCAGAACAATGTGACATTACTGACGTTTGTCGCAGGGTTGCAACACAGGTAACCCCTCTTTTAAAACAGTTGCAACTCCATTTCACCCTAGAAGGTGCAGAAGGATTTCATGTTGTCCACGGCAAAGCCATCTATTTAGAACGCATGTTATACCAACTCATTTCCAATGCTATCAAATTCACACCCGCCGGCGGCGAAATCAAATTACAAATGAAAGTAGTTTCTCAGCGGGTTTATCTCACGATCTCTGATACAGGATCCGGCATACCTGATCATATTCTCAGTACCGTCTTTCACCGATTTAAACAAGAAAATACACTAAAAGACATTTCGTCTGGTATTGGATTGGGCCTTTCCTTTGTGCGCTATATAGCGGAACAAAGCAAAGGGACTGTCGCACTTACCAGTAAAGAAGGAAAAGGAACACGAGTTACTGTCACACTACCTTTAGAAGAAGCTTCTGATACGTTGTGTACTCCTACTGTGAATTTGGAAAACGGCTTTTCGATTGCTCTTGTTGAATTATCAGATGCTCTCCCTTCTTCCTTTTTCCTTCCAAATGATGTTGAATAATTAAAATCTCCTTTCTTTGTATATAAAGAAAGGAGATTTTAATTAAAAGTCTATTCCCGTATAAGGATAGAACCGATCTTCAGGAGAATATTCTTTCAGGAAAAGATGGACTAATTTTTCTGCCAGAGTCCCTTCCTCCAAAACACCTTTTGATATGCGATCTTTTGCTTCTTCAAAAGAAAACCAAGTGGCTGTATCCACTTCTTTTGTTATACCACTTAAATCTTCAGAATGGACAATACATGCAAAATTAAAGATTAAGGTATTGGTTTTGGGGAAATATGCACTTTTCATAAATTTATACTGCTTCACATCTAGCCCCAGTTCTTCTTTTACTTCTCTTACCAGAGCATGCTCTGCAGACTCCCCTTTATTCACATAGCCTGCAACTAAAATATATCTTTTTTTCCCATATTGTTGAATTAACAGAATTTTATTTTTTTCAGGATTTAGTATTTCTGCACTGACTGCAACGTTAAACATGGGAAAGCGGAAGGTATTACAATGTGGACAAAAAGGAACCATTCCCTCCCCTTCTAATTCCTTCATTTCCAGTTTTGTTCCGCATTCAAAACAATGTTTCATCTCTATTGCACACCCTTTCTTTTTTACCTTCTCTACAAGATAATGACACATCATTCATTATAACGCACCTTTTTTATAAAATCCATCCTTTTCAATCATTCCATTGATTTATCAAACAAAATAAGAAAGCAGGTTATAACACCTGCTTTCTTATTTTTGATATTCAAATTCCAGCTGATAAAGGCTGACAATATCGCCATCTTCAATCCCCATTGCTTCCAATCGGTCAAATAAGCCCGCAGAACGAAGTTGTTTATCAAAATAGGTGCGAGATTCAAAGTCGCCAAAATTGATATTAGACATCAGTCGTTCAAGCCATGGGCCTTCGATCATCCAAGTATCATCTACTTTTTCGATGCGTAAATCATCTGCCGTTCCAATATCGGGAGCTCGCTGTACATACTCCGGTTCATATACGCGGACAGGTGGTAATGTGGCTAATTCTCCCGCAATGGTTTTAATCAAGGCATCCGTTCCTATATGAGCAGCCGCAGAAATGGGGAAAAAGCGATATCCCTTTTCTTTCATATATGCTTTACACTCTTCCAAAAGGGTCTGATCTTCTAAAATATCGCATTTATTCCCTACTACAATCTGAGGACGGCTAGCCAACTCTTCGCTATACTGTTTTAGCTCTTCATTAATTGCTTCAAAGTCTGCAATAGGATTTCTTCCTTCACTGCCAGACAGGTCAACTACATGCACCAAAAGACGGCAACGATCTACATGGCGTAAAAAATCATGTCCTAGTCCTGCACCTTCTGCTGCGCCTTCGATCAGACCTGGAATATCCGCCATGACAAAAGACACACCTTCTGTTACATAGACCACACCCAAATTGGGAAACAAAGTTGTGAAATGATAATTGGCAATTTTAGGCGTTGCACGGGAAACCGTTGCCAGCAAGGTTGATTTCCCCACATTGGGGAAGCCAACCAGACCCACATCAGCCAACAGTTTGAGTTCCAGGCGCACATCGCGCTTTTCCCCAGGGAGACCACCTTTGGCAAAACGAGGGGCTTGACGAGTCGGTGTTGCAAAATGCTGGTTCCCCCAACCACCATTTCCACCTTTGGCTAAAACATAAGGCTGATCATCTGACATATCTTTGATGATTTCCCCTGTTGCTTCATCCCGCACCAAAGTCCCTCTCGGAACGCGAATGGTAATGGAAACACCATCTTTTCCTGTTTTACGTCCGCCTGATCCATCCATCCCATTTCCCGCTGTATATTTCCGTTTATATCGGAAATCCATCAGTGTTGATAAGTGGTCATCCACTTGTAAAATGACATCGCCTCCTCTTCCGCCATCACCGCCATCCGGTCCACCTGCTGCTACATATTTTTCACGGTGGAAGGAAACTACACCATTGCCGCCTTTGCCGGCAGTTACAGTGATATTTGCTGTGTCAATAAATGCAGGCATTGCTTTCCTACCTCTCTTCCAAAAAGAGAAAACGAGGGGCCATCACAAAATTTGGCAACCTTTTCTTTGTTATCACAAGTAACAGGTAATTGCCGCCTTTTGTTTTGGCCCCTCGTAACTCATTGATCTTTTACTGCTTACTGAGCTACTTCTTCATAAATAGAAACTTGTTTCCGATCTTTGCCCAGACGTTCAAAACGAACACGACCGGTTTTCAATGCAAACAACGTATCATCACTGCCACGTCCTACATTAATACCGGGATGAATTTTGGTCCCACGCTGACGAACCAAAATATTGCCAGCTAATACAACTTGACCGTCTGCACGCTTGACACCCAAACGTTTGGACTCAGAATCGCGACCGTTTCGAGTGGAGCCGACGCCCTTTTTATGAGCAAAAAATTGAAGACTAATCTGCAACATGTCTTACACCTCCAAGACAGTAATGTTTTCTGGATACTCTTCGCTGATCCGGGAAAGAGAAATCATCATAGCTGCTAGGACAGCTTGACAAATGGATTCCGTCTCCGTCTCTAATGTTTCTCGTAAACGGAGCGATACAGAAACGTCTGCCTGATCAACAGACACCACCGCCTCTGCACCAGCCACATCGTTGATGGCACATTCTGTCATCCTTACAATGCTACTAACAGCTGCGCAAACAATATCCTCTCCCTCTGAAGCAAACCCGCTATGTCCTCGGCAGGTAAAGCCGACAATCCGCGCGCCCTCCAGATGAAATGATACGGTAATCACAGGGAAATCTTGCCGATTTCAACCTTGGTATACGGCTGACGGTGACCCTGACGTTTCCGATACCCCTTCTTGGGGGTGTACTTAAAGATCATGATCTTCTTGTTCTTTCCGTTCTTTACTACAGTAGCGGAAACCTTTGCTCCTTCAATCACAGGAGTACCAAATGTCTGTTTGTCTCCATCCAATACCGCCAAAACCTTGTCAAAGGTCACAGTTTCGCCTGCTTCTGCAGCCATCTTTTCGATGAAAACAACATCGCCTTCTGCAACTTTGTACTGTTTTCCACCTGTTTCAATAATTGCGTGCATCCTATTTTGCACCTCTCTTCATTCGAGTCTCGCTCTCGGGGGTGAGAATTGCTTCTACTTTCAAACCCATTCAAAGCGGCTTTATTAGTGTAACAGCCAAACCATCATTTGTCAAGAAAAATCTACTATTTTCCGCTTTTCCCTTTATGGTTCAATCGAGTCTAGCATTCTTACACGTCTTTCGTGACGCCCGCCCTCAAACTCTGTATGAAGCCATACATCCACAATTTGTTCAGCAAGCCCCGGCCCAATCACTCGGCCACCTAAGCAAAGCACGTTGGCGTCATTATGTCGACGAGACATTTCTGCTGAATAAGGTTCCGAGCAAACCACTGCGCGGATTCCTTGAACCCGGTTGGCCGCCAAAGAGATTCCTACTCCTGTTCCGCAGAACAAAAGCCCTTTCTCACAGTCACCAGAGGCTACAGCCCGTGCTACTTTTTCACCATAAACAGGATAATCACAGCTTTCTGTATCATAAGTTCCAAAATCTTGATAGGGATACCCCTTTTTTTTCAAATAGGAGATGATTTCTTGCTTTAATGTAAACCCTCCATGATCGCATCCAATTGCTATCTTTTTCATCTTTCCTCCTTATTTATAGACCGGGAAAAAATAAGGCTCCCGTTTTTGAAATGAAGCAACATATCGGAATTTGGTTGCCTCTAATAACTGATAGGCACGAACAATGCCAAGACCTACATGGTCGGGTCGATGTGCATCCGATCCAACGGTAATAATTTCTCCTCCCAAATCCTTATATAGTTGCAAGATAGGAATCCATTCTTTCAGGCTTCGGCCTCGATTTGTATTGAGCTCAATTCCTTTCCCTTTTTGGATCACAAGTTTCAGAATGGCTGCAATCTGATCTCGGTATCGGTTTAAATTCACATCCTGGCCATCTCGATTCCGCATATAACGGAGAGGATATGGAATGTGCCCCAAAATGTCAAAGCATCCTTTCTCTGCTAATAGATACATCTGAGAAAAGTAATCATCTAGATCCTCATAACATTGTTCTTTCTTTTCATATTTTTTGACGTAGAAATCGGTACCTCCGGCACTTCTACTTAAGTTGTGCAACGATCCGATAACAAAATCCAGTTTTTTATTGTTTAAAATTGTCTCTGTAACAGAAAAGTCTTCCTGTCCTTCTCCCATTTCAATACCAAAACGAATGGTTAGCCCTGCTATCGGCTCTGTTTTCTCAAACTCCACTTCCAACGGTTCCCAATCAAATGAAGGAGAAAAATTCCCTTCTAAATCCATTAAATCACAATGGTCTGTCATACAGATTTCTGATAAACCGGCAGCGGAAGCCGCTGTTGCCATATCTGCTAAAGAATAGCCACCGTCCGGAGAACAACAGGTATGCATATGCAAATCGGTTAAATACATCGAAAATCTCCTTCTCTAAAAAGGCCAGGATGGGAACCATCTGAGGAAATTGGTTCCATACCAAGCTGGTACTGCAATCCCTGTCAGTACAGGATAGAAGCAAGCATATAAGAATACAGCACCACCTGTAAAACCATAAACCGCTGCCCGATATCTTCCTCGTTTTGCCTCCCAAATCTCATTAAATACATAAGTGATTGCAATCACCAAAAACAAAATAGACGGGAAATAGTGGTATGCAAAAGTTGGCCGAGATATGGGGAACCAGAATACTAACTGGGAGAAATATCCAATTAAAATAAATAGGGCAATTCCTGCTTTTGTTTTCACTGCACGCCAAACGAGTGCAAATATGGATAGGAGGCCGCCCCAGCAAATTACTGGATTAGAAAACGCTCCAAATGCTGACTTTAGGCCATTTCCAACATCATTTTCCAGATAATACAAAATAGGACGGATATCAAAGATCCATTGCCACCACTTGGAAGCGTATGGATGATCTTGGGTCACGCCTTTGTGGTAAGTGAACATGAAAACCTGGTTGTCCCAAATCAATCGGAGGCTGAGAGGCTCTCCTTTCGCCGCCGCATATGGGAGGTATGACAGGCAGTAGATGAGCCCAGGTACTATAAGGAAAAATCCAACGCAGACCAAAAGGATACGAATCAGCCATCGCCAATAGGCACGCCGCGCTTCATGGGTTTGCACTAACAATGGATCCGTCTGAAGTGATTGACAGTCTTGTGCTTTTGCACCCCGATATCGCAAAATCAAAGATATCAATAACAATACTGCCAGACCTGCTCCACCGTAAATCACTGTCCATTTGCTGGCCGCTCCAATGCCAAAGAAAAGACCAGACAACATGAGCGGTATGGCTGCTTTCCGGAATGGCGCATCTGTTGGTGTTGTTAAAAAACGATACATGAAATAATACATCAATAAAATGAAAAAGACAGCATACGTATCAATTGTTGCAATTCTCGTTTGGGTTAAATGCATAAAGTCAAAGGTAAAAAGAGCCGTTCCGCAAAATGCGACCGGTGTCTTTCCAAACAAATTTTTTAAAAAGACATATAAAATAGGCAACATCAATACGCCGAATAATGTACCCATAAACCGCCAGCCAAATGGCGTCATACCAAACAACCGAATCCCGATTCCCAGAATCAATTTTCCCAATGGTGGATGGGAAACCTCATAGGGATACACATTACGGATATGTTCGTATGCTGTGCGTGCATGATAAATCTCGTCAAAATAAGTGGAATTCATGTAAGTAGATGATGCAGGGATCACATCCTGCTCGTCCATCAAACATTTAGCACCGTCACTGAGCTCTGTAAAATCCTCCTGAGTCAGGAGAATTCCGTCTTGATCAAAGAGCGCCAGTTCTCCTAATTCCATTCCAGCACTATCAGCAGTCACTCGAAATGCCATGATCTGATCCGTCTCTACCGTCGACAAATCAATTTCTTTCCACTTAAATAGATCCACATAACTTTGCTCCAGAGTTGCAGCAAATTCCCATGTTTCCCCATCTAAAGTATATTCTAAAGTATAATTGCCAGTATTTAAACCGCAATAATACATGAGATAGCTTAGGCCCGTGGGCTGTTCAAGAGGCATTTCCAACGAGCTGCCTTCACTGGGAAATTGACAAAAACGCTGAGGAGCATGGGTGTCTCCCAATCCCCAGAAAGCAGTAATAGCATATACGAAAGTCAGCAGCAACAACGGTAGTGCATCTTTCCGCTCCATGGCAAACCGCTTTTGAGGAAAACTCCACTTTGCCTTCTTCTGTTCTGTCACACCTGCCAAAATCAAGTCGTGCTGTCTGGCACTGCGAACATAATACACAAAAAAAGCAAACAATGCCACTATGGTTAAACATGGGAATAGATATACGTACCAATACCCCATACATTTCCTCCTAACTAAATTTGACTCGGTATATCACCAGTCAAAATGGAATTAGATTTCACCGCTTTGGCATTGTATGCAAGGCAAAACGGGGCGTCCCCGCCCCTGCCAAAGCAGGTTAATGGAGACCCCCTATTTTTTGAACTTTTCAAAAAAGCTCTTCCGTTTTGCATGATTGTTTTCATTTAAGCTAGCGTCAAATCGACGTAATTTTTCTTTTTGATCACTTGTCAAGTTTTTCGGCACTTCTACAACTACGGTCACATATTGATCGCCCCGGCCTTTTCCTTGGAGATTGGGAATGCCTTTTCCGCGCAAACGAAATGTGGTACCTGTCTGTGTTCCTTCCGGTAATGTATATTTTACCTTTCCGTCAATGGTTGGAATTTCCAGCTCCGCACCTAATGCAGCTTGTGTAAAAGTAATCGGTGCTTCACAAAAGACTGAATTGCCTTCTCTTTTGAACAAAGGATGAGGCCGTACACCCACACTGATCAGCAAATCGCCTGCGGGTCCACCTCGTTTTCCTCCATTTCCCTGTCCTCTTAGAGAAATCACCTGACCATCGTCAATTCCAGCAGGGATATGAACGGAAATCTTTCGTTGACGTCGAACAGAGCCACTTCCTTTGCAAACTTTACAAGGGTGAGAAATGATTTTCCCAGTTCCATTGCATTTGCGGCATGTTGTAGTTGAAGAAAAAACACCCATCGGCGTTTGGCGCTGTGTCCGTACACTGCCTGTACCGTGACACTCCGAACAAACCTCGGCTGTCGTCCCTTTAGCACACCCAGTTCCACCACATTCTTCACACGTTTCCAAACGATTAATGGTAATCTCTTTCTCGCACCCAAAGGCGGCCTCTTCAAAAGAAACCATAACAGATACCCGCAGACTCTCTCCTTTTTGAGGGCCATTGTTGCGCGGACGTGCAGAGCCGCCACCGCCAAAGAAAGTATCAAAAATGCTGCCAAGGTCAAAATCGGCAAATCCGCCCTCAAATCCGCCCCAGCCACCGGCGCCAGCACCATAGTTTGGATCAACTCCTGCATGACCAAACTGATCATACTTGGCTCTACTGTTACTGTCTGATAAAACAGCATATGCCTCGTTGAGTTCTTTGAATTTAGCCTCTGCCTCTTTATCATTAGGATGAAGGTCTGGATGATACTGTTTTGCAAGCTTTCGATACGCTTTTTTCAATTCGTCCTCTGTTGCACTTTTGGATACACCCAGCACTTCATAATAATCTCGTTTTTGTTCTGCCATATATGTCACCTCAAAACGGGAATATAAGAACTCTTCCTTTTCAAATGCATGTATTACTAATGATACATCCTAGAGAAAAAGAAATCAAACCTGTCCCGCACCCAAACAATGATTTGGGTGCGGGACTTGGAGTATATCCCTGCGTATTTTATGATTGCTGGTCGTCATCCACGACTTTATAGTCAGCATCGTAATACTGGCCGCCATTCGGTGCTTCTCCTCCTGGTGCTGCACCTGCATCGCCCTGAGGTTCTCCACCATTAGGTGCGCCCGCCTGACCATAGATCTTTTCAGACACAGCGTAAAACGCCTTACTTAAATCTTCACTGGCTGCTTTAATCGCTACCGTATCTGTTCCCTTCAAAGCTTCCTTAGTCCGGTTCAAAGGTTCTTCAACGGACGCCTTGTCTGCTGGGTCAATCTTGTCTTTCATTTCATCCAAGGTCTTCTCACATTGATAAACCAACTGGTCAGCCTGGTTGCGAACTTCTGCCTCTTCTTTCCGCTTGGCATCTTCTGCTGCATACTGTTCTGCTTCCCGTACAGCTTTATCAATTTCATCTTGAGACAAGTTTGTAGATGCAGTAATGGTAATATGCTGCTCTTTTCCAGTACCTAAATCTTTTGCAGACACATTGACAATACCATTGGCGTCAATATCAAATGTGACTTCGATCTGGGGAACACCACGGCGAGCTGGTGCAATTCCATCCAGATGGAATCTGCCCAAGGATTTATTGTAAGCCGCCATCTCACGCTCGCCTTGGAGTACATGAACTTCAACAGAAGTCTGATTGTCCGCAGCAGTGGAGAAAATCTGACTCTTCTTTGCCGGAATAGTCGTATTCCGTTCAATCAGCTTTGTGAAAACACCACCCAGTGTCTCAATGCCCAAGGATAAAGGAGTAACATCCAAAAGCAGAATATCTTTTACTTCGCCGCCCAGAACGCCACCTTGAATAGCTGCGCCCAAAGCAACGCATTCATCTGGGTTAATCCCTTTAAACGGATCTTTACCAGTCAACTTTTTAACTGCATCCTGTACAGCAGGAATACGGGTAGATCCACCAACCAAAAGCACTTTGCTCAAGTCACTTGGTTGTAATCCAGCGTCACCCAATGCTTGACGAACGGGTTCCATGGTCTTTTCCACCAGATGTGCAGTAAGTTCATTAAACTTTGCACGGCTCAATGTGACATCCAAGTGCTTCGGTCCTGTTGCATCTGCTGTGATATAGGGCAAATTGATGCTAGAGGATGTCACACCTGACAGTTCTATCTTGGCTTTTTCTGCTGCTTCTTTCAGTCTTTGCATCGCAACTTTATCACTCGATAAGTCGATGCCGGAATCTTTTTTAAACTCAGATGCCAAATATTTCATGATGCAATCATCAAAGTCGTCTCCGCCTAAGCGGTTGTTGCCTGCTGTAGCCAGTACTTCAATGACGCCATCACCAATTTCCAGAATAGATACATCGAATGTTCCGCCGCCCAAGTCATAGATCATGATCTTTTGATCACTTTCTTTATCCAGTCCATATGCCAGTGCAGCAGCAGTAGGTTCATTGATAATTCTCAAGACTTCCAAACCTGCAATTTTACCTGCATCTTTTGTAGCCTGTCTCTGAGAATCTGTAAAGTAAGCTGGAACTGTAATAACTGCTTGGCTCACTGTTGTACCCAGATAACTTTCCGCATCTGCCTTCAGTTTTTGCAGCACCATAGCAGAAATTTCTTGAGGGGTATAAGATTTACCATCAATATTTACTTTATAGTCAGAACCCATCTCTCTTTTAATGGAACTAATGGTCCGATCAGGATTGGTAATAGCCTGACGCTTTGCCACTTGGCCCACCATACGCTCACCTGTTTTTGAGAAAGCAACCACAGATGGGGTAGTTCGATTTCCTTCTGCATTTGGAATAACGATAGCTTCTCCGCCTTCCATAACTGCAACGCAAGAATTGGTTGTACCCAAATCAATACCAATAATCTTAGACATACTCGTTTCCTCCTCTATCAATAACGATTCATTTCATAAATAAATTTTAGTCAATCTTTATATTAACGTTGATCTTATATATCATTACTTAATTTGCGACTTTTACCATCGCATGACGAATCACTTTATCACCCATCATAAAACCAGCTTGAAATACTTCTATTACCACATTTTCGCCCTGGTCTTCTTCTTCAACGTGCATCACTGCATTATGGACTGCAGGATCAAACTGCTCTCCCAATGCAGGGATCTCTACGGCGCCCAACGATTCAAACGCTGCCTTGCACTGATTCATGGTCATTTCAACACCCTTGTAAAATGCCATATCCTCTGTTTCCTGGGCCAAAGCACGCAATAAATTATCATAGATGGGAAGCAATGCCAAAATAGCTGCGGCCTTGACATCCCCTGCAATCGCCTCTTTTTCTTTTTGTGTTCGTTTGCGGTAATTGTCATACTCCGCCAGTAACCGCAGGTGTTGATCTGATGACTCCTTCAACTCCTTTTCCATGGAAGCAACTTGCTTTACAGCTTCCTCCCATTCCTTTACCTGCTCCACAGTCACCGTAACCTGATCCGCCTCATTGGCAGATTCTTGTTCTGTTTTTTCTTCCTTTGAAGATTCTGATGCTTTGTTTTCCGGTTCCTCTGGCAGCGTATCAAATTCATTCCGTTTCATCTTTTTTCCTGCTACCTCCAAATCATCCCTCTGCTTTCGAACAAGCAGCCGGGGTTATCTTCCTATATCCCATTTGTATCAATATCTTATGCCAATTCCATTTTGAATCAATGTTCTGATGAAGATTCTCCTGGCCCTAATAATTTAGCCAAACCCTCTGCAAAATAATATAATCTTGCTGCTATCTTGGCATAGTCCATACGTGTTGGGCCCACAATTCCTATTAGTCCTCTCATATTTTCTCCAATGTCATAGCTTGCTACGATAACACTGGTATCTTGCAATGCACCAACAGCATTTTCGGGGCCAATATAAATCTTGACATCAGAATCATCTGGCATCGGCAAGGTTGAAAGCATTTTTTCTTCTGATAAATAGGCCAGTAATGGCTGAGCTCGCTCTAAATTACGGTATTCTGGATGTTCCAGTAAACGCGCCAAGCCGCTCATATGAATCGCATAGGTTTCCTGTTCTTTCATCACCTCAATAGCAAAGGAAACCACCATGGCCAACAGTGCATATGCATCTTCTGCTGTCTGTTTTGCCACACTCATCAACTCTGGCGTAATCTCTTCCGGAGTCAGGCCAGTGAAGCTGGTATTGAGCAAACAATTGAGGAGGTGAATTTGCGATTCGCTCAAATCAGCTGGTAACCGCATTAACTTATTTTTTACCAAATTGGTATCCGTCATAACAACCACAATAAAAGTCTGCCGTTCTACCATGAGCAAATCAAATCGCCTGATCGTTACATGAGACGGTCCTGCTGACATAGCATAAGAAGGATATTTGGTAATTTGCGAAATAACACGGCTTGCTTCTGTAATCACACGATCCAGTTCCTGGGTCTTCAGCTGCAACGCAGCATTGAGACGTTCCATTTCCTGAACAGATAACCGATGGCGTTCCATTAATTCATTCACATAAAAACGGTATCCACCCGGTGAAGGTACACGCCCTGCTGATGTATGAGGCTGTTCCAGCAAGCCCATTGCTTCCAAATCAGCCATCTCATTTCGAATTGTTGCAGGCGAGATATTCAATCCCGCATGTTTTGCAATCGTTTTCGAGCCTACAGGTTCGGCTGTTGCAATGTAATCTTCAATCACTGCCCGCAAAATTCGTTTTTTACGTTCACTGATATCCATGCAATCCCTCCTGTTTAGCACTCTCTCCTCTCGAGTGCTAAACATAATTTACCACGCGTTTTCCAAAATGTCAATAGGTACACGGCAAATATCTGTGAACAATTCGAAAACAAAATATTTCTTCGTTTTTATTTGGCAAAAGATCCATCCTTCACATCTTGGATTATAAATTCCTTGTGTATTTTAACAAGAAACGGCGTGGGTGCACTGCCCACGCCGTTCATTATGAATCACTATCTCCTATCAAGCAGCCAAGAGTGAAAATTGGTTGGCTAAGCGCCAAACAATGGCCATTCCTTCTTCTCTAGTTAAATTTTTCGTTGGAAAAAAGGAACTTCCATTTCCGTTCATGATCTGATACTTTGTAGCATAAGATACATAAGGCATTGCCCAATCCCCGATTTGAGCGGCATCTGAGTAAGAAATAGGTGGATATCCCTCCATGGGAATATTCATTCCTTCCAGTTTTTCCAGTGTAGAACACAGCATTTTAACAGCTTCTTGTCGCGTCAAAACATCATCTGGTTTGAACTGTGTCGTGGTTTTACCTTCTGTCAGCCCTAAAGACCAAGCAGCAGCAATTTCCCGTTGATATAAATGGTCACTTATATCTAAAAAGGGGCAAAGAACACCTTGTACTGGCCCTTGTACTTCTTCACAAAGGCTCACCAAAAGAGCAACAAATTCTGCCCTTGTAATCGGTGATTGGTACTGTCTTAATAGTTCTGCTGGTATTAATCCTGTCTGTATGAATGCTGCAAGTTCTTCTTTGTGCCATTCGCTCACACCAGACACATTAACGACATCATCTTCTTCATGATCCATATCACTCCGATTATAAGAGTTGATCGCCATAGAATACACTTTCAAAAAGGCATTTGTCATATACTTGGTATCACGGATATGATTGGTAAAGTCGCTCATATTTTTTAAAAAATAAGCGTAAGACACTTTGCTGCCAGATGTAGCACTTGCATCCCATGTTTCATCTATGTTGTACCAAACACCATCAAGCTTCACAATGTTCCACGCATGAGCAACACCGTTGCCTGTCCCCGAGATAATACGAACAGGCACTTCAAGTTCTCGCATTAACCGGTAAAAGAGTTGTGCATATCCTTGGCAAACCATAGTTCCGCTAGACAAGCCATCATAGGCTGAATATTTTGTCAATGAATAGTCATATGTGAAGTGTGTACAAATGTATTGATGGACAGCTTCTATTTTTCTCAGGTCACTTTTAGCTGTGACATTCAGCTCTCTGATGATTTCAGTAACTCGTCTCGTTACAAATGCTTCTTGCTCTGCATTCGTTAGATATGAGATGTCAAATGTAAAAACACATCTTGTCGCATTATATGAGATATTTACATTAAGCTGTTCACAGCCATATTCCAGATAATCCTGAGCATCTGCTCTTTGAGAAGGAAGCGCATATACTTCATCTAACAAGATTGGAAATGTAGAATATACATCTTCTAATGCACCTTCATATGTAATGGTAAATGATTCTTTCCGTGCTAACATTTGTTCCAAAATCAACTGTAAAAAATCAGGCTTATTCTGTGCAACCAGCCCTTGTGCTTCGAACTTCCCCGGCTGATAAATAACTTGAATATTACCAATCTCTCCAAAATGGGAGTTTTCCAGTTCATTCTGGGAAGGAGACAGTGCTGCGGTTTGGGAAACAAATAACGCAAACATCAGTCCAATGACACCGGTAAGCTTTAAGAATCGTTTCATTCTTTTCCTCCTTGTGGGAACATAATATGAAGTGCCATAACAAACGATACGTGTCTTTTATCATAAAATCAATTTTCTTGTTGATCCCTTTTTAAATATAATGCTGAGACTTGATTTGATGCATCTATACAATAAACGAAAACCCTTGCTTTGTAAACCATCATTTGTATTAAAAAAAGAAAATAAAGATATAAAAAGTAACCAAACTGTAATGCTTTTTAAAAAACGAAAGCGTATAATAAAGCAGTTCCCTAATCATAACAAAGTACTAGGGCTTTTACGCAAATTATTCCGACATTTTTCGACAAATAGAACACATTTATCACAACTGCACAGCAGAGAACAGGATGGTATTATGTCTCATAAAACAAATGGAAAAAGAGCCGAACCCTCTTCCAAAAAGCATATTTCTAAACGACTGCCACTTTTGATCATTCTTGCTATCGTCGTGGTTTTAGTGGCTATTTTGGGGATTTCCTGCGCTATGGCCGCCAATCGCACTACCATATTCCCTGGCACCAGCATCGCAGGCATACCTGTAGGCGGTTTGACAGAAGAAGCAGCAGCTGCAAAAGTCAAAGAATCTTTGACTCAACGTTACGCTGGGAAAGAGATGGTGCTCAACTTTTCTGACTTGGACTTTGAAAAAACACTATCCCTTGAGCAGCTGGGCACCAGTGTAGATATTCAGGCTGCAGCACATAATGCTTATTTGCGAGGTCGTGAGACAGGGCCTTTGGGTGCTGGGCTCTCCCTTCTCTCCTCCATTGTCTTTCATGAAAATATTGAACCGACTTTTTCTCTGGAAGACGACACTTATTTGCGTACGTTTCTATCAGATGTAGCCGCTCAAATTGATAATCCAGTGGTGGAGCACCACTATGAAATAAAAGAAGATCAACTTGTTTTTACCATTGGACATGCGGGGTATGCCCTAGATCAAGATGCAATTTTGGAATCTATCTTATCCCGTTTGGAAAAAGAAGATTATTCTGAATTAACTTGCACCTTAACAATGACAAATCCCGCCCCTCTAGACTGGGATGCTATATATGACGACGTTTATGTAGAAGCAGCGGATGCTACATTGGATAAAGAAACCTACAAGATCACAGATCATGTAGTCGGTGTTCGTTTTGACAAAGACGCTGCTATGGCAGCTGTAGCAGCAGCCTCTCCCGATGAAGTAGTTTCGGTTCCATTGATTTTTACACAACCGGAAGTCACAACCGAGCAATTGACAGCTACACTGTTCCACGATGTGATTGGTACATGTACGACTACAGTAGGCGGCACCAACAATCGGGCCAGCAATGTTAAACTAGCCGCTTCTTTGGTGGACGGAACTATCTTAATTCCTGGAGATATTTTTTCTTACAATGGCGTTGTTGGCAGCCGGCAAGCCAGCCGCGGTTTCTTGCCTGCTCCTGCTTATGTTGGAGGAGAAACAGTCAACGAAGTAGGCGGTGGAATCTGTCAACTTTCTTCCACAATTTATTTAGCTTCTATGCGTGCCAACTTGGAAATCGTCGAACGATACAATCACTCTTATGCTGTTGGATATGTTCCTGATGGAATGGATGCCACTGTGTATTACGGTTCCCTGGATTTCCGATTTAAAAATAACATGGAAAAACCAATTAAAATTTCCTGTTCCATGGAAGGCCGAACTCTCACCGTAAACATCTATGGCACCAAAGAAAACGATTACACTGTTAAGATCACCAATAAGTTACTCAGTACCTCTCCCTATAAAACTATATATCAAGAAGATGCCAGCATTCAATCCGGCCAGAAAGTAAAAACCACTGGATATACCGGAAAAACCGTGGAAACTTACCGCTCTATTTACGATGCCAATGGCAATTTGATCAGTAGTAAGTTGGAAGCTGTCAGCCGCTATAAGACCAGGAATAAAGTTGTTTTGGTTCCTATTAGTTCCCAAGTCAGCAATAACACGAGCAAATCCCCAGAAACAACAGCCACCCCAAAACCAACTACTTCCCAAACGCAAGCACCCACAGCTACACCGACACAAAAACCTACACCCACACCTACACCTACACCCACACCAAAGCCAACCTCAACCCCTGTCCCAGATCCCGATCCTACACCCGTCCCAATGCCTGAATCCGATGAGAATGCTGCATAAAAATACAAATAAGCAAATTTCAAAAAAAAGTGCATTGCAGAACAGAATCTGCAATGCACTTTTTCGTTCTTTATGAAAGTTTATGTAAGGAAAGTGATCTTTTCTTCTCTCTTACTTCTGAAGACGTGGGTTAACTCCCATCTTTTTACCCTTTTCATACCGATAAAAGCCCATACCAGACTTTTGGCCAGTGTATCCTGCTGCTACCATTTTGCGCAACAGATGGGCGGGACGATACTTGGTATCTCCTAAATCTTTATAGAATGTTTCCATCACTTCCAGCAGAATATCCAGTCCGATCATATCTGCCAGCTCCAATGGCCCCATGGGATGGTTACAGCCCAATCTCATTCCTTCATCCGTATCTTCCACACTTCCGATATCTTCATCCAAGATCTGTACAGCTTCATTTAACATAGGCAGCAACATACGGTTAACGATAAAGCCCGGCTTGTCCTTAGCTGAAATCATTTTTTTGCCCATCTTTTCACCTACTTCCATAACGGCATCTACCGTTTCTTTGGAAGTACGCAAACCGTACACCAACTCTAACAGACGCATCACAGGCACTGGCGAGAAGAAGTGCATACCTACTACCTGTTCCGGCCGACTGGTAGCAGCAGCCAGATTGGTCATAGAAATAGAAGATGTGTTAGAAGCAAAAATAGCATCTTTTTTACAAATTTTATCTAGCTGCTTAAAGATCGCCTTCTTGGCATCCAGGTCTTCATAAATTGCTTCGATCACCAAATCAGCATTGGCCGCGGAATGGATACTATCAGAAGTGGCCAAACGGCTCATACAGGCATCTTTTTCTTCCGGTGTCATACGTCCTTTCTCCACCAAACGATCCAGACGAGAAGCGATACCTACTTTAGCCCGCTCCAAAGCTGCTTCTCGTTGGTCATTGAGGATAACGTTGTAGCCGCTTTGAATAGCGGTTTGGGCAATACCGCTACCCATAAAGCCTGCACCAATAACAAAAATATTTTTGATTTCCATACTATCTCCCCATTCTTTTTAGATTGATTTCCTTTTGTTTAGGGTAAACTTTCATTGATAACATGATAGCAATATGAAAATAATCGATAAAACAGGACTCCTTATTGTGTTTATAAGTATATTATATCATTGGCCACACGGTATGTCTAGCAAAATAGCCATTGCAAAATGGAATCCTGCCATGCCTTCTGATATCTGTTTTTCTGTTTTCCCTTTAACGATTGACAAGCATTCTTTGAAAAGTTATACTCAATATATTATCGGTTATCAGCTAAATGAATTGTTTCTAATAAATAGCATCAGAAAGGAGCCAGCGCATGCAGCTTGATCGTAAAACGATGAAAAAATTGGCATTGCTCATTGCGTTTGGTATTATCCTCTTTTTGAGTCTGAGCAAAGTCAATGATATTATTTCTGCGATTTTATGGATATTTAATTTATTCTATCCTTTCCTTCTTGGACTCTGTATCGCATTTATTCTCAATATTCCCATGCGTTTTCTGGAGCGGATTCTTTTTTTCCGAAAAGGTCCCCCTACAGGGTGGAAAAAACGGCTTCACAGGCCGCTCAGTCTTATTCTCACTCTTCTTCTAGTTTTTGGCATCATCGCCATTGTGTTGCTACTGATTATTCCAGAGTTGGCACGTACCCTTATCTCGTTGGCTAACCAGATTCCTCAATTTTTAATTGAGATTCAAGTTTGGATTACTGATTTGTTCAAACGTTTCCCTGATTTGACAAATTGGGCTCAATCTATTCAAATTGATTGGTCAGATATTGGAACCAGACTAACCTCTTTCCTCCAGAACAGTGCCAGTACGTTGCTAGACTCTACTCTTGCCACCGCTATCAGTCTTGTCAGCGGTCTGTTTACATTTTTCCTTGCATTTATTTTCGCCATTTATATTCTTTTGCAAAAGGAAAAATTCAGCGCCCAACTCAAGCGGTTTCTCTATGCCTATTTTCCTAAGCGACGTATTGATAAATTCATTTACTTCGGCAATCTAACCAATAAAACATTTTCCTCCTTCCTTTCCTGCCAATGCTTTGAGGCTGTTTTATTAGGCACACTGTTCCTTATCTTTATGAATATTTTCGGATTTCCATATTCCGTTCTGATCAGCGTACTCATTGCCTTTGCAGCACTCATTCCTATTTTTGGAGCCATTATTGGATGCGTAATTGGCGCACTTTTGATTTTTGTGACTTCTCCTACACAAGCATTTTGGTTTGTTGTTATGTTTATCATCTTACAACAATTTGAAGGGAATTTCATCTATCCTCATGTGGTTGGAAACTCTGTTGGTCTGCCTTCCATTCTGGTCTTGATGGCTGTTTCCATTGGTGGAAGTTTGATGGGTATCCCCGGTATGCTCATCTTTATTCCTCTTTGCTCTATTTTGTATGCGCTCTTGCGGGAAAACATTCACAAGAGATTGCATCAAGGTGATACTGATACACCTGAAAGCAAAGAGAACACCAAACCTTTTTTCGCAAATACCGGATTGGGCCATACACTTTCCCAGTTTTTCTCAGGTCTATTTCATAGAAACCCAAAAGCGGAGAAAGAACGAGATGAAGAACAACCACAGGATATATCCAATAATTCCTCTCCTGAAGAAACAAAATCAGAAAATATAAATAATCAGAATATAGACAGCCAATCAGCTCCTTCTGAATTTAAATCAGAAGAAGAGAACGGATCAAGTGCATCAAAGACAGGCGACGAGTAATTCTCGTCGCCTGTCTTCTTCGTGTTTTAAAATTTTGTTTATCGTTTAACGTGTTATGCATCCACAACCAATGCACCGTCTCTTACATCTACAGTCAAGCATGTGCCTGGCAGTAAATCTTCTCCCAAAATTTTTCGACCAATCAATGTTTCAACAGAATGTTGCAAATATCTACGCAGTGGCCTTGCACCATAAATGGGATCATAGGCCTCGTCAATCACAAATTGCTTTGCCTTATCTGTAAATTTGCATGAAAGCTGTTTATCAGACAGTCTGCGGTTTAAATCTGCTACCAACAGATCCAGAATAGCTGTTACATCCTGTTTGGTTAGCGGTCGATAGAACACAATCTCATCCAAACGGTTCAGAAATTCTGGCCGGAAAGAATGCTTCAAAAGCTGATCCACTTGCGCTCTTGCCTCTTCTGTAATAGCACCGTTTTCATCAATGCCGTCCAGCAAATAGGAAGAACCAAGGTTAGATGTTAAAATCAAAATGGTATTTTTAAAATCCACCGTTCTACCTTGGGAATCTGTGATTCGTCCATCATCCAACACTTGAAGCAAAACATTAAATACTTCTGGATGGGCTTTTTCTACTTCATCAAACAAGACAACAGAATAAGGACGTCGGCGAACTGCTTCTGTCAATTGGCCGCCTTCTTCATATCCTACATATCCCGGAGGTGCTCCAATCAAGCGGGACACAGA
>CAWVKD010000021.1:0-9633 GCA_963929765.1 Clostridia bacterium
CCGGGTGTGGCGAAGTTTGGTATCGCGCTTGAATGGGGTTCAAGAGGCCGCTGGTTCGAATCCAGTCACTCGGACCAATTGAATATGAGGAAAGCCCTGAAACTGTAAGGTTTCAGGGCTTTTTTCTTTTCCTTCTTTCAATCAAACTTTTGCAAAAATATTTGAAAATTTTATATTTATTGCTTACATATTGCTCACAAGTTCACATTGCATCTGTTACTTTGCGAAGATCGTCGAAGGATACATCCTGGTAGTGCCGGAGCATTTCTTGACTTGTATGCCCAATTAAAGAAAGCTTATCTTTATCTGCCCCAGGAGCTCGTTTCATCATCGTAGCAAATGTGTGTCGGCAAGAGTGTGGCGTATATTTGTGCCTTTTGGTTCCGTCATGCCCCTCAATAGGGTTCTCGATACCACAATCACTTAGCACTTGATAAAACATAGCGCGGTATTGTTCTATCGTCATTGCATTGCCATCTGGCCCGCAAAACACAGGGCCAGAAATCTTATTTCCAATGAGACGGTCGATGATGGGCTGTATCTTTGGTGACACTGTTACTACTCTGTCTTTGCCTGCATCTGTCTTAGCGCCTCCTGTGAAGGCTTTCTCTTTTCGGTTGTAATTTTCCACATCGAGAGCGAGTAGTTCAGACGGTCTAAACCCAAGATAACAATGACACAAAACATAGTCTGCTCCGGGGATCAGGCCAACAGATAAGCGGATGGACTCCAAAGCATCTTCTGGCAGAGCCATTTTTGCGCTGGCATCTCCTCCACCAACAATCAGGTATTGCCCGAGATTTAAAACTGCCATGTGGCGAGGAATGGCGTACTTATAGAGAAGACCTGCAAGGGCTTTCATGTTTTCTTTTGTTCTTTTTCCTTTTGGACATTCGTCCAAGCATTCTTGCAGGTCATCAATATCTACTAGATCAAAACGGAGAGGCCATACCGGTCTAAAATATTTTTCAGCAGCTGCATAACAATCCATAGTGTTTTTTCCGGCTCTGTGTGTCGGTTTCCAAGCTTCATACATTGCCTGCCATGTGATTGATTTCTTTCTTTCCGTCGTTAGCTGTGGGAGATATTCCAATGCCTCTTTTTTTGTTTTAAAACCTCCTTTGCTCCTTGTTGTTTTATGTAGTTTTCCGTCTTTATCTGTCGTATATCCCAAAACGCGAACAGCAGTCCATGTCTTTCCTCGTTTGAACACGCTTCCTGTTCCATTGCCTCGGCTCTTTGTATTTTGGCTGACATTTTGCTTTGCTCCGCAGGATAAACAATAGATGCTTTTATCCGGAATCTCCTGATGGCACTTTCTACATTTCATGCGTTAAATCTCCGTTGTTTATATATAATATGGGCATCCAGCATACTGGCTGGCTGCCCACTTTTTTATTGTTCGGTAAGCTGCGTAAGATCAAATTTCATGTATGCGACTTTTGTTTCATTAAAATTCATAAAATCTTCAATTTCAACTTCTACCGGTTCCGTAGTATCCGATAGAGAAAATGCATATTGCACATCAACTGATGTTCCTGGCCTCACATCTGCATAGTATGCATCTGCATCGTATGATTGGCTTTGTACGGAATAAGCGCTTTCGATTTCTACTCCATTCTGGAATGCTTTGCACATTGTTGACCATGCTGCACTTGTTGTTTCATCGCTATTATTTGTCCAAGTAAAATTAACGACAATTGCATCGTTCCCGTCGGAATCTTTAGACAGAAATGCAGATTTAATCTCAACGCGGGAATTTTCCCACTCTGCTATGTTTTGGCTATTCGATTCTGCTGATTCTACATCAAGTGTTGAATTGGATGGTTCATTTATACTGTTCCCCTCAATATCTCCAATGATGTCATCAATAGAACTTTCAGCATCATCACCCTCTACTTTTTCGAGTTCAACTTTACTGGTTATTCCGAATAGTGTTATTTCGCAGCTTAATATACCGTCTTTGTATTCAAATGTTTTAGTATCAGAGTTTTCACGTATGATGGATTCTTCCATCATTTCAGGATCAGATGTTGAAATAAAAGAGTAGCTCTTTTCCGCTGTCGTTGGATATTCAAACGATCCGTACCAATAAGTATTGAAATATGATTCCTTGTCAAAAACGAGAAATAACCCAATTTTTTCTTCATTTATAATAACGAAAGTAAAATTACTATCGTCGTTATTATAATTCGCATTCACTACACGCCAAATTCCAACCATATTCGGTATTTCAGTAGGAATTTCTTCTTCCGAATGAACAATATCGTCTGATTGATCACTTATGTTTTCTGAAGGCGATCCTCCTGATCCTTCACCACATGCAACCAATGATACGCACATTACTGCACAAAATAAGAATATTAAGACTTTTTTCAGTTTCCTCTCCTTATTCGATTTGTAATTTAACTAATAGCTGAATCGCAGCTTGCTTCCGTGCCAAGAATCTTTTGTTTCATGTAATGTTCAAATACACGGATCATTCATTTTCCTCTGGATATTGTTCTTTTTTTAAAGCCAAAGATTCCCGATACTGTTCAGCAGGGGCAATATCAATAAATTCCACGGATTTGTCAAAGTTTTCTTTCACTACCTTTTTGATTTCATCCAGTGTGACATTGAAAAATTCCCTTCGCCGATTGATAAAGTTTAATTTTCTGCTTTCGAAGGCTACATGAAGAGCCGTTTCTAATTTTGGCGCATCATCGGAAAAGATCATTGCGTGGACATCAAAATTAAATGGAACGGAAGCATCCCCTAGTTCGTCAACACGCTCCATGGGATTTAATCTTCTTGTCATTCCAATCTTATATATATTTTCCCCAAATGCACCGATATTGGAAATGATATATACGTAACCGGCTTTTTGATTTGCTTCTCTATAGTCAACATTTTTAAAATCTGCATCGATTTTCTGAAGCTGCTTTTCAATCTCCGCCTTCTTTTCTTCTATAGCGGAACGGTCTTCATCGGAAGCCGTTTTCAGTTGCTCATTGATTTTTTTCAAAGCGTTCTGGTAATGCTTTTGTTCCTTTTCGAGTTTCTTCCGTTCTTCTTCAATTTCACGTGCCAATTTTGCTTCTTCTCTCATTCTGGCTCGAGCTTCTTTCTGCTCTTCTTTTTCATCCTGCTTTTTTCGCTGATATTCAAATGCAAGGTACAGCTCTTCAATTTTAAGCCGGTAGTAGGTCGGTGTAATGCTTATGCCCATCATTGAACCTAGTTTCGATATGGCATCTCTGGACGATCCAATTCTTTTTTCACTGGATTCAATATTATTATATTTGACGTGTTCGATTACATCATCACACTCAGAGTTGAATGCCCGGAGCAGAAGTTTCTGCATATCGGCGACCATTTTTTCCCTTTTGCAGCACTACCGTTTAGTGTCCAGTTTGTTGAACCATAGACAGCAGACTTTCCTTTAATCATGTCTTTCTGTTTTGCTCGAATTTCCAGGAGTCTGGCCCTGTATTCATCGGAGTTCATAAAAGAATATCGAGGAGTATAAATGCCAGAACTTTGGAGCAAAACTGCCTCATCTGTTTCTACAATTTCAGATTTTAACTGTGCCAATTTTTCTTTTGCTGCAGAAATTTCCGCAGAAATATCTTTTTGCATGGAATCGTATTCTGCCTTTAGTTCTTGAACCTTTCTTTGCCATTCGGCTAATTCTATCTGTTCTTTTGGCATTTGACTTTTTAACAATTCCAGCTCTTTCTTTTCTTTCCATCCAAATAGGGACATACGAACACACCTCGCCACGTTTATTTATCTCTTTCTCTTGTGGTACTCTCTGTATATAGATGTCTGACTTTCCACATCTCCTTATCTGTTTGAAGCACCAATTGTTTTGGTTGCCAATATTTTGCATTATGATTTAATATAGATAGCAAAACAGGGCAAAAAAAACAAAAATCGACGTTTTTGATCATACACTCCTTTCCATCATTTCCGTGCAATATGCGCTTTCTTCCTCTATCATGATCACCAGAACGAAAAAGGAGTGATGATAGATGGATTACAAAAACTACCAAACAGCAAGAGATTTGGCGTGGCGCGCTTTGCTCCAATGCAATATCCGGAAGCTGCCTGTTAAAGTGAGCTATCTTTGCAAGCAGGAGGGATACCGATTGTATTCTTACACAGAAGGGATACGCCACATAAAAGGATTCCGTTTGGAAGAACAATGTACAAGAAGCGACGGATTTTCCACACGGTTTGATGATTGCTATTATATCTTCTACAACCCCCATATGCCGGTGGGCCGTATACGATTTACCATTGCCCATGAGATTGGGCACATTGTATTGGGCCATTTGAACAAGCAGGGTGCCTTTACATCTCAAAACAGGGAACCGGGTCCGGCAGATGCACCAGAAGAGCAGATGGCCAACGTATTTGCTTCCAGGCTTCTTGCACCCGCTTGTGTGCTCAACCATGTAAACGCCACAACCCCGGAACAGATTGCGGCTTTCTGTGATATTTCTCTGCAATCTGCGACTTATCGAGCAGAGCGTCTGAGAGTATTGCAAAAGCGGGGGAAATTTGGCATTTCTTCATTGGAAAGGGAAGTATATCAGCGGTTTCTCCCTTTCCTGCACAGCTTGGAAAAAGGCTAAAGCTCAGGCGGGTAAACGGGCGGATGCTCTTCATCTGCCTTTTTTATGGATTCTGCATCCACAGGCTCAGAGATCTCTATCGTCTCACCGCCACGGGCAACCAAAGGAAGCGTTTCTTCTTTCTGGTACCGGCCAGAGGATACCAGGTCTTCTGCATAAAGAGCAACCCGTTCTTGCCCCGCCTCGTTCAGCTTGCGGCAGGCATTTACAATCTGGTCCGATATCCCCTCGTCCTTCGGGATGGGGGGATTTACTGTTTCCGTCCGCCCCAGCAGATAATCTACAGAGCAATCTAGATAGTCGGCGATACGTGCCAGACTATCAAAGGATAAAGCTTTTCCGTGCCGCAAATTGGATATTGTATTTGAACCAAGGTTGAGCACTATGAGCATTTCTTTAATGACAATTCCATTCTTTTTTGCTGTATCTTTGATTTTTTCCGCTACAGCTAACGGATCATACAATTTAGCGATTCTCAATTTGTGCAACACTCCAATATATATATATTGAGCGATTTATATGTCTACAATCACTAAATAGAGTAATATACTATAACCATGTTATTGATTCACCCAAATCATACCATAAAAAGGAGGATGATGCAATGAGTATTGGAAGAAATATCCTGCGTATGCGGGAAAAACAGGGGATGAATCAAACACAACTTGCCAAAGAAGTTGGGGTCACCCAGTCGGCTATTTGCCAGATTGAGAAAGGGATCAGAAATCCATCGCTGCAAGTTGGTTCTGAAATTGCCAGGGCCCTTGGGTGTTCGATGGAAGACCTTTTGGACGAAAGGGAACGCTGATGGGGCATCAAAATGCGATTGTTTGACTGCTGTGATGGCTCTTACAAGTGAGTGACAGGAAGTCATCATAGGACATCCTGTTTCCTGCGTAAAATGCAGAAGGAGGTGGTACAAATGCCCGTGAACGAGGTACCGAATATTGTTGAGGAATTTATGATTGGAAACACTCGGATCAGGATTGCCGACAATTACTGTGCAGGGAAAACCAAGGAAGATGTGCAGCGGATTTTAAAAGAAATTGCACGGACAGCGCAAGAACATATCACGGCGGCAGCGGCTCGCAAGGGCGAATAGCAGATTGCCTCCCGTGAAAGGAGGCAGGTAGGACAAGCCTGTTCAGGAGGTGAAACAATGGAAAAACAAAAGAGACAGGAAGCAGTATGCAGGATATTGTTTTTTCTCCTTGCATGCGCAGCAGTTATCTTTGCAGGACTGTTTCTGGGTACAGCAGGAGCCAGCGATTTGGGCCGTCTGGATGTGTATGAAAATCATCGATTACCTACCGGACCATACGTTGACCATACAGCGGACAGGCTATCCTTCTGGAACTCCGGAACTGCCCATCTGTAATCGATGCCATCAGGAGATCGGATGGGAGGAAGAAGTATACAGCCTGAACGGGGAATGGGTTTGTTCTGACTGCTTTGAGGAAGATTTGGAAGAGCTTGGACTTTCTCTGATTGCACAGGCTATGGATATTGAGACAAAAAAAGCGTATGAAATGCATGAGATATATGTAATGGACCGAATGGAGGAATAACGATGTCGCTTGTGATCAAAGACAAAAAGGGCCCTTCTTTTCCGCCAATAGACGCTGGTGTCTATTCATCGGTTTGTGTGGGTGTGATTGATTTGGGGGAACAGTACAGTGAAGCGTATAAAAAATACCAGGACAAAGTGCTTTTTATCTGGGAATTACCAGATGTGACGGTAGAGGTGGATGGAGAACAGAAGCCAAGATGGCTTTCCAAAGACTTTTCCGCCACACTCAATACCAAGTCCAAATTATCAGAATTCCTTGTCCAATGGAGAGGGAAGCCATTCTCCGATGGTGAATTGAGGGGCGGGTTTGATGTTTCCTCTATGCTTGGAATGGGGTGCCTGCTGCAAGTGATTGTAGAGGAGAAAGACGGCAGGCAGTTCAACCGGATTACAGGCGTTATGGGGTTCCCTTCCGGCATGGAGGCACCCACAACGTCATCGGAGCTGCTGCTCTTTGATATGGATACCTGGGAGGAATCGGTTCTGGAAAAAGTTCCGGACTGGATTGTGGAACGGATCCGACGGTCTACCCAGTATCAGAAGAAGCATGCGCCGGAAACGGTCATTGCATTCCCGGATGAAATAACGGAAGGGACAGATGGCAGAGGAGAGGAAGGAAAGGAAGAATGAGATTTCTTCCACTTTTCAGCTCATCTGCCGGGAACGCCTATCTTCTGGACGATGGCAAGAGCTGTCTTTTGCTGGAGTGCGGCGTTTCCTATCGAAAATTGAAAAAACGGATTGGATTTGATTTATCTGGACTATCCGGGTGTCTGATCAGCCACGAACACAGGGACCATCCTCACTGTTTTTTGGAACTGATTCGTGACGGTGTGCCAGTTTATACTAGCATTGGTACGGCCACGGCACTGAACTGTCATGAACTGGTTACCATCAAGGAGGGACAAGTTGTTTCGGTTGGGTCCTTTGATGTTTTGCCTTTCCGCACCTTCCATGATGGATTGGAGCCTTTTGGGTTTCTGATCCGGAGCCAGGAGGATGGTGAAAAAATAATGTTTGCAACAGATACAGCAAATTTGCAATATCATTTTCCCGGTGTTTCCATTGTGGCCATAGAAGCAAATTTTTCTTCTTCACTGCTTGGCATGTCCCAAAAGATTCCAGATAAGATCAAAAAACGCATTGCAAACAACCACATGGAAATTGACAGGGTGTGTGACTACTTGCGAAGCCGTAAGTGGGATAAGTTGCGGGAGATTTATCTTTTGCATCTGTCAAAAGACTGGGGGAATGGACCTTTGTTTGCCGATTTGGTAGAACGGGCCTGCCCTGGTGTCCAGGTGATGGTTTGCCCCAGATGATAAAAGAGACAGGATGTGATCTTATGGCGGGCAGACCGCCGAAAGAGGGAATTGATTATTCCGAATGGGACGTGAATTTATTTGATGATCCAAAGATTGAACGACTGATTGACTCCCAAGGGGCGACGGGATTTCTGGTCTATTTCTATCTATGCCAACAGGCATACGCGCAGAATGGATACTACCTGACCTGGGGCTACGAACATGCCGCATCATCGGCACGACGTGTCGGCGGTGGCGTCAGCTCTAAGGCCGTTGAAAGCACGGTACGACTCTGCCTGCGTCTGGGGTTGTTTCATGACAGCTTATTCGTGGGGCACGAGATTTTAACAGGACGGGGGATCCAGAAGCGTTTTGCCAGAGTATTATCCCGCCGCAGGAACAAAGAAGTGATTGCGGAATACTGGCTTCTGCTGCCAAAATTAAGCGGTGGAGCTGTGCTGGTTCCGAAAGATGAAAAGAGCTGAAAAGGGAATTTGCAGCAATATGCAGCACCATAATTCCCATTTGCAGCACCATAATTCGAATTTGCAGCTACCATAACCCCTATTTTTCACACAGGAGAGGAGAGTAGAGTAGAGGAGAGGAAAGTACGAAACTTGTTACTCTTCTCCTTTGCTGCTGCAGCTGCTATGGGAAGATGATCGATAGAAGAAGAGAGAAGGGGAAAAATTGCTGAAAATCGAGGATATTCAAAGCTTGTTTACCCACATCAAGCTGCTTTTGCCTGACAACAAGTCTGTGCCGAGGCTGACAAAGGAGATGGCACGGGTGTGGTGTGATACGTTTGAAGGCTATACGCTGGAACAGCTGAAAAGCGCAGCCAACCAGCAGGCAAAGGTGAGCAAGTATTAGCCCAATATCACAGAGATTGCCGCCCATTTGCCGGCTTCTTCCAACAGGGAGCAAAGGGATGAAGATTGGGAAAAGATGGAAGAACTTTATGCCTGGTGGCGGGAGGAAAAGGAAAGACTTCGGGCGGCTGGTTTGCCGGGATCGCTGCTTGATGCGAAAGAGGCGGGGATGACATTTTCTGCCTATACACAATTGCTGGAAGAAGCGGAGAAGGAAGGAAGATACATACCTGTGCCGCCGCCAGGGAGCAAGAAGAGAGGGATAGAATGCTGAATCGAATTGTGTTGATGGGTCGTCTGACACGGGACCCGGAACTGCGGTATACCCAAAGCAACACACCCATTGCCACTTTTTCCCTTGCTGTAGATCGTGATTTTAAGAGCAAAGGGACAGGAGAACGGGAAACAGATTTCATCGATATTGTGGCTTGGCGGCAGGTGGGGGAGTTTGTATCCCGGTATCTGAAAAAGGGCCGGATGGCGGTTGTAGAAGGCAGGATACAGATGAGGAGCTGGACAGATCCAGACGGGAACCGACGCAGAAGCGCGGAAGTGGTTGCAGATCACGTCTATTTTGGAGATTCCAAACGGGAATGATCGGACGGGACGGACCAGAATGATACAGATGCAGAGGATGGATTCATTCCCTTGGAAGAAGAGGGAGAACTGCCTTTCTAGGAAGGATTGGACAGGAGAGGAGACGAGACCCATGGCAAAACAGAACGCCTACCTTCTGAGGCAGAAGGCGAAGCGGGCAAGAGAAGATGAAAGGCTTCGATCATTTGTGTTTCAGCAATGCGCCGATGTAGCGATACTGGCGTTGTCTCAGGAACCATTTCACTTTGGTCCGGAACGGAACAAGAAATTCATGGAGCGATATCCAGAGGCGTATTTGGAATATGCAAAGCTATGCGTTGACGACGCAAAAGACGACAAAACCATCACCTACACCAAAGCGAAGATCGACGACGCTCTGAAACGGTCACTGGGTGACTATTTTGTCCCATGGGAAGAGAGGTACGGAAATTGATATTAGCGGGCCTTTTGATTTCCATCGCATGTATGGCATACCGGGCATGCGGCGATCACATTTTGGGCAGCGTTGCTTTTTCCGTTGGTCTGATTCTGGTTTTGTTTTTGGGAGCAGACCTATTCACGGGGAAAGTTGGCTACGCTAAAACACCTGGTGATGTAGCATCGGTTGTAAAAATGCTGGTATGGAATACAGCCGCAGCGGTATGGATGGGATTTCTATTTCCAGGCGG
>CAWVKD010000022.1:0-14581 GCA_963929765.1 Clostridia bacterium
GAATGATAAATGAAATTTTACATGAGCTGAAAGAACATCGTAAAAGATATGGAGAGCAAATTGAGATCGAAATACACAGCTAAAAAAATTTTTAGATATGTTTTATCATCTTCGTGAGGCATCTAAAGTGTCCACCCCACCCATGAAAAGCACTGATTTCCAAAGAAATCAGTGCTTTTTTCGTGCGAATCTTACCATGATACATTGATACCGTCGTGTTTGTTTGTGCCATCGTTAAAATTGTTAAAACAGGATGCTTAACCAAACCATACATATATGCCATTAGCAGACGCCCCACTAACAAAGTGAGTTGTCTGCTAATGGCATATATGTGAAAGAAGAGATGTGTCTGATGAGAAACCGGATATTATTCGTCTTCGTCGATATCGGATTTCTGTAAAGCATCGTTACCTAATTCACCTGTTCTAATGCGCATGGCTTCTTCAACAGGAAACACAAATACTTTACCATCGCCAAAATGACCTGTTTTGAGATCCCGAAGGTTTTCAAGAATGACAGGAACAAGTTTATCCTCTACAATGGTTTCAACTTTTATCTTAGGCAAGATATGTTCCTCGTAAGTGATTCCATTGTAAACATAAGTTTTACCTTTTTGTGTGCCAAAACCGTTGATATTAGTAAACATAGCACCACCGACACCACAACCAATTAATAATTCTTTCAAATCGCTGACCTTGCCAGGTTTTACAATTATTTCAATTTTTTTCATTAGGAACCTCCTTAAAATGATATAGGAGCAGCTTGAACAAACTTGCCGAGTGGCTTTTGGGCAACGATTTTATCGTGCTCTGCAACAAGAATACCTCTCACAAAGGTTGCCATTGGCTTCCCTGTAAACTCCATTCCATCATATAAGCTCCCTTCGTGTGTAGAATAGGTTTTGCTCGAATCGAATACCCACTTTTTGTTAGGGTCGAAAATAACGGCATCAAGATCTGCGCCGACTTTCAAACCCCCTTTTTGTGGATAAATACCAAGGGCTTTTGCTGGATTTGCGCTCATGAGCGTTACGAATTCTTCAACACTTAATCTGCCTTTATTAACGCCCTCGGAATACATAGCGGACATCAACACTGTCATACCGTTCCCACATCCTGGTTGAGCTTTCCAGAAGTCGCCTCCGATTGCGTTGGTGTGGTAGCTATAGTTTGTTGTGTCTGTACCTATACATGTAATCACGCCTTTACGCACCGCTTCCCAAAGGGCGTCCTTATCGGCTTGTGTTCGTATAGGTGGATTTACCTTTGCTTGATGATTCCAGTTAATATCGGTGTATGCTTTCTTGTCATCGGTAGAAAACATCAGGTAATGTAGACAAGTTTCGCCTGTAATGTCGAATCCTTTTTGCAGGAAATACTCGAGTTGCTCACAGGTTTCTTTTGCACTAATATGTACGATATAGATAGGACAACCTGTCAACTTTCCGATATATGCTGTCTTACAAAGATCCATTACCTCACATACTCCGGGATGGGAACGGTTGAAAATATCAATATAGTTTGCTCCGATAGGTTCTTCTTTCTCGATAGGAGCTGAAATTTCATTCATGATATCAGGATCTTCGCAATGAATCATGGCCTTTACAGGGCCAGGCTCAGCTGCTAGTTTTTTGAATGCGCGGTAGAGAAAGTCATTGGTATATCCTTCCTCGGGATGACCAAATATCTTAGCAGCAGCACCTTTGTAGCCAAGAAAAAACTTAGCTGTATTAAGTGTGCCGTCTTTTCGCAGTTCGTTGAACTCATCAACTTCTGCATCATTTCCAACCCCAAGATAATATTTCATATCAACATAAGCATTTTGGATTGCTCCTTTGGCATTATTTATTTTATTTTTTACACCAGTAATTTTAATGCCAGCGGGTCCGTTACCCTCAACTGTTGTGTTTATCATCGTGACTCCGCCAACGGCTGCTGCTTTGGACTCAGTTTCAACGTCTTCATAATAACGCTCAACGCCTTTTACAGAACCATCCGTATTTTTGTCAAGACCCAGATGGCAGTGAGGTTCTATTACACCAGGCATGACGAGGAGTCCTTTTGCGTTGTATACTGTTTGGGCTTCTGGCATATCATAATCACTGCCAATTGCTGTGATGATACCGCCTTTAGCTGCGATTGCGCCTTTTACAATGCCGGTTTCGGTACAAATATATCCGTTTTTAATGACAATATCTGCTTTCATTGCAATCGTTCCTTCCTAAATTCTTTTTCAGTTGTCAGAATCTATTGTAAGTGTGTGAATATGGCCCTCCAAAGTTCCCGTTTGCTGCAACAATTCCATAAAGTTCCGGGCGTCTATCACGTTTATAATTCATCAATTTGTGGGCTTCCATGATATCATTCAAGTCTACCGTAGCAGATACATAAGCCCACTGTTCATCATTCAATGTTGCGATCATTTCACCCATAGGACCGGCAATAAAGGTCTTTCCAAAATGATTTCTTGGAGTTTCCTCGCCTGGTACAATTTCTTCTCCTGCACGGTTGAGACCAATTACAAAAGTGTGAGTTTCAAAGGCTCTGGTCTGGAGCTCTGTTTGGAAAAAAGGCCCCCTGAAACCCCATGTACACGCAGGAACAAAAATGAGCTGTGCCCCTTGAAGGTAAAGTGATTGCCATGCCATCGGGAAAGAGCGGTCATAGCAGATTAACATGCCAACTGTAACATCGTTGTCTAGTTTGAATACAGGGAGAATGTCTCCAGGCTCAAAGTAATATGTTTCATTAACAGGCATGATGCTGCCTGGAATATGAGTTTTGCGGTAAATGCCGATAAGGCCTCTTGTAGGAGAAACAAGTCCAACGGTATTATGATAATGCGGCTGACCATATTTTATGGCTTTTTCAAAGAACGAATAGACGATATGTACCCCCAAATTTTTGGATTCTTCAATCATCCTAAGCGTTGTGGGGCCTGTGTGGGCATCCTCTGCATAGTTAAACCATTGGTCATCTACCGTTACACCGAAATAGGCGTAAGTCATAGCCTCTGGAAATACACAGACATCGGGTTTGATGCCATCCTTTGCTGTTTCTTCTTCTACTGCCTTTTGAAGTAGTGCAACATGCTTTTCGAGATAGCTTTCCTTCGTGTCTCCATTTTTAAAAGGACCTGGTTGCAAGCCACAGATCTTCATTTTCATTGTTGATCAATCCTTTCTGTTTACCACATATTATGTGAATGAATGTATGGGCCGCCAAAATTACCGTTTGCAGCAACGACTCCGTACAAATCGGGACGTCTATCTCGTTTGTAGTTCATTAGCTTATGAGCTTCATTGATATCGTCAAGGTCTATTTCTGCTGCGATGTACGCCCATTTCTCTTCATCAAGAGAAGCAATTTTTTCACCCATAGGTCCTGCTATAAGTGTCTTGCCGAAATGGTTTCTGGGGTGGTCTTCACCTTCAACCTGTTCCATCCCAGCTCGGTTGAGACCAACAACAAAGGAATGGGTTTCAAATGCTCTTGTTTGTAGTTCGGATTGGAAGTGTGGAGCCCGGAATCCCCATGTGCATGCAGGTACCAATATAACCTCAGCACCCTGAAGGTACAGTGCCTGCCATGCAGCAGGGAACGAGCGGTCGTAGCAGATGAGAATACCTATTGTTACGCCATTATCAAGTTGGAAAACCGGCAGGATGTCACCTGGTTCAAAATAATACTTCTCGTAGACCGGAGTGGGGTTTGCAGGAATATGAGTCTTGCGATATTTTCCCACCAGTCCTCTCGTGGGAGAAACAATGCACACGGTATTGTAGTAGTGTACTATACCGTATTTCATGGCTCTCTCAAAGAGAGAATAAACAATATGAACGCCAAGATCTTTCGATTCTTTGATCATACGAGTCGTGGTCGCACCTTCATGCGCATCCTCGGCGTAAGCAAACCACTTGTCATTTATGGTAGAACCAAAATAGGCATAAGTCATAGCTTCCGGGAATACGCACACATAGGGCTTTCCACCGTCTTTGGTGCTTTCTTCTTCCATGGCTTGATGCAATAGAGAAATGTGTTTTTCAAGATATCCTTCGACAGTGTCGGTTGCTTCGAATGTTCCAGGCTGAAGCGCTGCAATTTTCAGTTTCATACTTTGACCTCCTCGTTGGCTGCTGGTTGTTCGGTGGCAGTTTGCTTTTCATGTTCAAGGATTCCCTTCAGCTGTCTTTTGGCCTGGCCTCTATCAACAGAGACAGAGATTACGATTGCAATGATGAGCGCTGCGCCATAGAATACATCCTGAACTGCGGAATTGATCCCCAGAAGAGAAAGTCCTGTTGTGCCTGTAACGAGGAAATAGACGGCAACAATACAACCCCAAGGATTGAACTTTCCCGGAGAAATGACAGTTGAACTGAGATATACTGCCGCAAAAGCGGGCATGAGATAGTTTGTACAAGAACTTATACTTGCTGCACCAAGAACGCCAAGTTGCATTACACCTGCGATTCCAGCAAAAACACCTGAAACGACAAAGCACATAAAACGGACTTTTTTTACATTGATACCGGAAAGTCTTGCAACTTCTCTACCTCTGCCAACGATAAGCACCCGCTTACCGGCAGAAGTATATGTAAAGAAGTAAAACAGTATCAAAGTGATAATAATGAGGTAAAAGAAAATGGGAGAAATTCCTAAAATCTTGCTGCTATAGCAAATGCGAACAAGATTTGTATCAACACCTGTTATCGTTTTGGAGTCACTTATAAGAATAATTGCGCCACAAAGGAGGGTTTGCATACCCATTGTAATAACAAATGGATTGATATCCAAAATAGCTGAAAAATAACCGTTGATTGCGCCAATGAAAGCCGCAATACATATCGCTAATACAATAGCGGCCCAGATAGGAAGTCCCCAGTAAACATTCATTACTGCCGTCATGGTACTAGTGAGTGTTGCGTTAGCTGCAACAGACATATCATAGTCGCCAGCGATGAGCGGGATCATGATGCCAAGCGCAATAACTGCTACAACTGACTTCGAACCAAGCATAGACGAAATGTTGGTCCATGTGGCAAATGTATCAGGCATAATAATCGAATATACTGCTATAAGGACTATCCATACCCCGATGACTGCGTATTTATGCACAAATTTTCCGTAGTTAAACTTACTCTTTTCCATTTGTCCTCAGCACCTCTCTATCAGACAGCTTCTTTCGGTTCGACTGAGAAACACATCTTTGTGATATTTTCTTTTGTAATCTCGCTACCCGAAAGAATACCAATGATTCTGCCTTTTACAAGAATGATCACTCTATTACAGATTTGAGTCAATTCTTCATAGTCTGAGCTAGAACATAAAACTGCTGCCCCTTTTTTTGCGACGGCATCAATGTGCCGGTAAATCTGCTGCCTTGCACCAACATCCACACCTTGTGATGGTTCGTGGAGGATCAGGAGGTCCGGCTGTTCCTGAACCCATTTTGCCAAAAGTACCTTCTGCTGATTGCCTCCAGAAAGCTGCCCAAAATCCAGCAATGGATTTTCTGGACGAACCTCAAATTGGGACACCAGTTCATTGGCATTTTTTAACATTTTCTTTTTATTGAGGAAGAAAGGGTTAAATTTTTTCATGACCTGCATATTCATATTTTCCTCAATTGTGAGATCCAGAATACCGCCACAGCCTTTTCTATCCACTGGAATAAGCGATATTTTATTCTTTACAGCCTTTTGAGGTGAGAAGTTTGAAAGGTTATTTTTTCGCCCTTTGATATCAAGTATGCCTCTTTGGTATTCCCTGGCTCCACAGAGGATATATGGTAGTTCCTCGAAACCTGATCCCACAAGCCCTGTAATGCCAACAACTTCGCCCTCTTTGATATCAAAACTGAGGTCGTTGACTATCATACCTGTGACATCTCTTATGCTCACGGCAGGCTTTCCGTCGAAGCTCGTCTCTATGTTCTTTTGAACCTGAAATTTTTCTAGTTTTTTCCCGAGGATGATCTCGATAATCTGTTCCTTTGTGCATTGCTTTGTGATACCTTCACCTACATTCCGCCCATCGCGAAGGACAGTGAATGCATCAGTAAGTTCCAGTACTTCGTCAATATCGTGAGAGACAAACATAACACTTATACCTTCGCTTGCGATCTCTCGAACAAGACTGAACAGTGTACTGACCTCGGAATGTGGCAGAAAAACAGTAGGCTCATCAAGAACCAGCAGACCACGCTTCTTGGTGCGAACAATATCGTTTACTTTGATGTTCAAGACTGCTCTGATAATAGCCAACATCGCCTTTTGAACGGGCCCTAAATCGGAGACAATATCATCCGGTTCGATGTTAAGCCCATATCTTTCGAAAATTTTCTTAGCATTAGCTCGTTCTTTACGCCAATTTATATTCAGTTTTTGCTCAGTGGAAAGTTGGTTGAGCATCCAGTTTTCAAGTACTGACAGAGTAGGTATAAGACCCAGATCCTGATGAACGAAACTGATGCCATATTTCATAAATCCACCTGGTTCAATCGGAAGCGGAACTTGTTCGCCGTTTATCCAGAGCTCTCCACCTTTGTCGGGCTCATGGAATCCCGCAAGAACTTTGATGAGTGTTGATTTTCCACAACCATTTTGACCAAGAAGTCCATGAATTTCACCTTGTTTTATTACAATATCGACACCTTTCAGTGCTCTTGTAGCGCCGAATGTTTTAGCGATCTGCCTCACATATAAGTTTGTTTCTCTCGGATCAATGTTTATATTGGGCATTCCAATCCCCCCAGTCTATTGTTGTGATTCTTCGTCACAGTGTTATTCTCTGTGCAGTGTGATGCAGAGAATACATCATGCGAATATTTAGCTGTTCGTTAAGCCCCACAGGTTCTCGTAATATTCAATGTAGCTGTCATCGTAGCCACCGAAACCAGCTTTCCCTGTGCTGTCGAGAGCGTTGTCGATGTTGCTCGAATCCCAGAAGTACATGGGTGGGTTCTCGTCTGGAAGAGGTTCGCTACCGCTGAGAATACGGAACGTTTGGTCAAGACAGCAATAGGCCATCAGTTCAAGCGATTCACCTAGGTCGGCATCTACACTTCCGCTCTTTACCATATCTAAAATATCTGGGGTACCATTGTAACCGTTGCAAAGAACCTCGCCGGTCTTGCCTGCTCCTTCGATGCCCGCTGTTACGTAAAGCAGTGTAGAGTCAAAGCAGGTGATAATATAATCGATATCCGGGTTTGCGATCAGCGCATTCTGGACTTCTGACTGAATTTTTGTAGACCAATCTGGGCAAACGACACTTATCTTAGAAACATTTGCATTGGGAGCGTAATCGTTAAACGCGCTATTGATACCGTTTTCCATGGCGAGTGAAGCTGTCAGATCATCTGATGTCACCATGAGGTAATTTGCATCGGGTCCACAAGCGTTAATTGCATAAAGTGCCAGTGCACGACCGAACTCCGTGTAGTTAGCAGGTAAGCAATAGGTTGCTGTGCAGTTTTGATAGTCAGAGAAGTCGTGGAAATGCAAATCAATCACAGGAATGCCTGCATCGCTGGCTGCCATTACTTGAGGAGTGATTTCCTCCATTGTAACACCGGAGAAGCAAAGGATTGCGCTGTAGCCCTGATTGATAGCTGCTTCCATACCTTCCACCCATTTCCCTGTCGTTCCATCCGTCGGAAAGATAGTGGCTTCAATACCCATGGAATCGCAAATGGACTTGATATAATCGCAAGTTGTTTGTGAGAATTTTACGGTATAGTTACCGGGCAGAATAAAAAGTTTCTTACCCTCCATAATAGCTTTGGCATCGATTTCAGTAGCGCCCTCCACCGAGTAGTTATCATCAACTTCGACGTATTGTGCAAGCTCTGCTTGCAATTCTTCTGAACCTTTTACCTCGGTGACGGTGGATGTTCCACTGTCTGGAGATCCAGTTGCATTGGTATTTGTTTCAGGACTTGTTGTATCAGATGTCGTGTTGCTGGAGCAACCTGCGATGCTGAATACTAATATCAACGCAGTTGCTAAAGCGATGCATTTCGAAACAATTTTCATTTTCTTATCCTCCTAAATTCAGATTTAAGATTGGCTATGTGCCACTGTATATGTTGCCTGCGCCTGTCAACATACACGTTGTTGAATATCCAAAGTACTGTTCATAGTGCGTTTATCATGATGGACAGCAACCGGATGTTCGCCTAACCAACTTGGTTAACTTGACTGTATTATAGACCCGTGTAAATCACTTGTCAATTATCTAATTTTGCAATTTTAAAAGAACATTCTTGCATTTTTTCGTCTTATTGCCTATATCAAACGGTCCATAATAAGGTAATAAGACCGATAAAATTGCATTTTTTAGGATATATTATTATTATTACACAATAAAAAATGCAATATAAAAATATAAAATTGTCATATTGATAGAATGCAAAAATTATATACGCCAAGTACATTAGATGAATATTGACAGCGACAGACAGATGTATTATACTAATCGCAGTCGCGATGATACTTCAACTAAAGAAAGAATGGATATGACGCAAATGAAGAATATAAAATACATAATCTATCTTGGCATTGGAGTGCTTGCATTTAGTAGTTTTGAAGCGGTCAGTAAACCGACATCAGATTTTATCACGCCAATGCAACTTACTTTTTATCGCTTCCTTATTGGAGGGCTCATACTTTTGCCATTTGCACTGAAAGACATCAAGGATAAAAATCTTAAAATAACAAAACGTGATTTTGCGGTGTTTACACTCTTGGGTTTTGCATTGGTATGCCTCAGCATGACGCTTTCTCAATACGGAATAAAACTATCCGATGCGAGTATGTCAGCCGTATTATTCAGTTCAAATCCCCTCTTTGTGGCAGTGCTCTCTATCTTCATCCTGAAAGAAAAAGCAACGCTCTCCAGAATGGTTGGCCTTGGTATAGGTATTGTTGGCCTTGTAGTATCTTGCCTACATATGTTTAACAATCAAACAATATCCAGTGACTATATTTTAGGTATTTTCCTTATTCTTATAGCAATGATTGTTTTTTCATGCTATACTGTGATCAATAAGCGACTCTCGTCTAAGAATGGAAGCATGGTATCGCTGTCTTTTGCATCTATATTTGGTGCAATATTACTTATCCCGGTCATGTTTATAAGCGCTGGAGACAAAAACCCCGTGGCAGTATTTTCTTTTGATCTGGTTAACGTGTGGCCTAATCTGCTATATTTGTCTCTCATTGGTACTGGCATAGCATATTATTGCTATTTTACAGCGCTTGATCATCTGAACACAGCCTTTGCCTCTATGAGCTTTTTGATAAAACCAGGACTTGCTAGCGTGCTATGTGCCATATTTCTACATGAACAGATTCATGTGAACTCTATCATAGGTATAGCCATTATCATGTGTGGTGTATCCGTTTCTGTATTTGTTAAACCGAAAAGCCGGAGAGGAGTGCAGAAGCATGGAAATAGAAAAAGGGAAAAAACTGACCAATCGCGCCAAACAGGCTATTGCAACAAAAAATTTGATCTTGTCGGAAGGAAAAAAACTGATATTAAAGAAAGGGTATAATTCTGTAACGGTGGACGAAATATCCCGAAAAGCTAATATTACAGTTGGAACATTCTATCATTATTTTCATAGTAAAGAAGATTTGATCATCAGCATGATGCCACAGATAACTGACTTGAAAGAACAGTTTGCTAGTTATAAAGATGCATCGTCCTATCAAAAAATTGTTCGATATTTTACATGGTTTAATGAAGAAATTGAACGCACAAAAATTTCCAATGACCTTATCTGCCAGCTGTTTTCTTCCCAAAAAACCAGCGCAAAACTGGAAGAAGAAAGGATTCTTTTTGGAATAGAACTCATGGTTGAAGGGCAGCTCCGCGGTGAAATAACCAAAGAATATCAGCCTGCATATATATCGAGGCTCATCTTTGCTGCCACTCGCGGAATATGCTTTCTTTGGGCGTTGCATCCCAATTCCATTAACCTTACCGAAGCCACCTATGAACTTGTTACAAGACTTGTTCGTTCTTTTCTCGTTGAAGATAAGGAAGAGCCTGCTGGCCCTGGTTGAGATTCCTTTATTTTGCCCGTTGATGCCAGCAGAAGTTGCGGACCGAATCGAATGCATAAAAATGGTATATTAGAGCCGAAATGGACAAAAAAGTCAGCATCTAAAAGAATGCTGACTTTCTTTTTATATTAAGTGCAAGAGATCTGGAATGCCATGGGCTATGTGTCTATGGGAGCAATCAAATTGATTGCCATGCAAGAGCGCTCAATCAAGAATAATAGGGTGAATGGTTTGTATATGTTGAAGTGGTGAAGGCTTAATAAACGATTGATTCCTAAGTTCCCGTTACCTGGCGAAATAAGCGGTGAGCATTCTGCCGCAGAAGGTGGTAATACTTGCGATTGGAAGGAATGCTTTTGCCTGCGCAAAGGAAGAGCCCATGATAGGGATTTATGTGGAAACGCGAGTAACATACGTTCACTAAATGAGGAGTGTGCGCTATCAATGTATCACGGGAGTGAGATATGACGTTCTGCTATCTTTGCCTCGAACAGGGAGTCGAAAAGAATGTTGCTTGATCATAGCTGGGACCAAATATGGGTGAGGAATGGAAAAAAGAAAATGTTTATTATTGACATATACCGAAAAAGATATATAATCAAAATAGCATATGCCGTAAACGTGAAAAAGGGAAGTCCGGTGTTTGAAACAGATATTGTAGAGAATGGCAGTCAAAAATGAGAGGAACTGCTTGAGAAACTTTCCATTATGAGAGGTGAAGAACAATGCCGCGGCCGAGGAAATGCAGGAAGGTTTGCTGTCTTCCTGCCATAGATGCGTTTATGCCTGTGGGGGGCCATGACAATTCGTCCTCCGTTATCATAACAGTGGATGAATACGAGACCATTCGCTTGATTGACCATGAAGGTTTTTCCCAGGAGGAATGCAGTGCATACATGAAGATTGCCAGAACAACTGCACAGCAGATCTATAACACAGCGAGAAAAAAACTTGCCCATGCCTTAGTTCATGGCCTGCCTTTTAAAATAGAAGGCGGAGATTATCAACTTTGTGATGGAAACGAACCCTATTGCGGTTGTGGGGGCTGTCGGAGGCATAAGCACATGGCGATGGATTTCCAAAAAGCAAGGGAGGAGAAAAAATGATTATTGCCATACCTGTAGATGAAAATCAGATTGACGTTTGTGTATCGTTTGGTAGAACACCTTATATTCTTTTTCATGACACAGAAACTGGAGCAGATGAAATAAAAGCAAACCCAGCAGCAGAAGAAGAAGGTGGTGCAGGCATTAAATCTGCTCAATTTATTGTTGATTATGGTGCCAACACATTGATTACCATTCGCTGCGGAGAAAATGCTGCAGAAGTGTTACACGCAGCCGATATTGAAATCTACAAAGCGGAAGGAAGCAATGCATCTGAGAATCTTGCTGCCATTCAGGAGGGGAAGCTATCACTGTTAACCAGTTTTCATGCCGGCTTCTTGGGAAAACAATGAAAATTTCGGTTTTAAGTGGAAAAGGCGGCACTGGCAAAACGTTTGTATCTGCTAATTTAGCTGCTGTTGCAAAGCATGCAACCTATATCGACTGTGATGTGGAAGAACCCAATGGGCGGTTGTTCTTTCAACCGGATCATCTCTCTCAAGAGCCAGTCTATGTTATGTTACCGGAGTTTGATGAAAGCCGCTGCAATGGATGCCGCGCCTGTGTGGATTTTTGCCGCTTTAATGCCCTGGTTTTTATCAAAGGGAAACCCATGGTCTTTTCGGAAGTGTGCCATGCTTGCGGAGGATGTGCTATTGTTTGCCCTCAAAAGGCAATTAACCAAGTCAATCGATTGGTAGGTACAGTAGAGCAGGGAACCAGAAATGATATACATGTGGTAACCGGTATCTTAAACACAGGTGAAGCATCTGCTGTTCCTGTGATCCAAAAGGCAATGGATACTGGTTTTGCCTATGGCGGCCTGTCTATCATAGATTGTCCGCCGGGGAGTGGATGTTCTGTGATGGAAAGTGTAGCAGATTCTGATTTCTGCATTTTGGTAACCGAGCCAACGGCATTTGGATTCCACAATTTTGAGATGGTGTATGAACTGGTTACTCTTCTCCAAAAGCCTTGCGGAGTGGTGATCAACAAGGCCGACTCACAGTATGAACCTTTGGAAATATTTTGTAAACAGCATCAGATCCCCGTTTTGCTGCGCATTCCGTATCGTAAAAAGCTGGCGCAACTGGGTGCAGAAGGACATATTGCCAGCGATTATGACGAAGAAGTGGCACAAATGTTCATAGAGCTTCTGGAGCGGATAAGAGGGGAGCGGGCACAATGAAAAAGTTATTGATTCTCAGTGGGAAAGGCGGCACAGGGAAAACAACTACGGCTGCTGCTTTTATCCGATTTGCCAATGCCCGTGCTTTTGCCGATTGCGATGTGGATGCGCCGAACCTCCATATTGTAACAGAAGAAATGGGCGGGGCCGAAACATCGGCATATTATGGCTCAGAAAAAGCTTTCATCCACAAAGAAAAATGCGTTGGGTGCGGGCTCTGCATGGAACATTGCAAATTTGGCGCCATTCAAAAAGAAGATGGATATTGCGTCATAGATGAATATGCTTGTGAAGGATGCGGGGTTTGCTGTTATGTATGCCCTCAGAAAGCGGTGGAGATGCAAGAAGATGTTGCAGGAGAACAGACATTGTACCAGACAGATCGTGTATTTTCCACGGCAAAATTAAAAATGGGACGAGGTAATTCTGGGAAACTGGTCTCTGCTGTGAAACTGGCTATGATGCGGGCCGGAAAAGATAAGGATTTGGCTATTATTGATGGTTCTCCAGGCATTGGGTGTCCGGTCATTGCATCGATGAGTGGTGTAGATCTGGTATTGATTGTGGCGGAACCTTCTCTTTCAGGTCTAAGTGATCTGAAGCGACTGCTCAAAACGGCAACGGGATTCCAGACAAAAACTGCTGTTTGTGTTAATAAATTTGACGTTAGTTTGGAACAAACAGAGGCAATTAAAGCATTTTGCTTAGAACACGGAGTGCCCTTTGTTGGATGTATTCCTTATGATACAGCAGCTTCAAAAGCCATCAATGAAGGCAAGAGTCTCGCTGACGTGGACTGCCCGGCTCATGATGCACTTCGGTCCATTTTTGATCAGACAATGCAGCTTTTAGGAGAGCCCTCATGGTGAAGGTAACGGTATTGGTCGAGGATACAGGGAAAGAGCCGGGGCTTTGTGCGGAGCATGGGCTGAGTCTCTATCTTGAAACGGAAAAGCACAAAGTATTGTTTGATATGGGACAGTCTGGAACTTTCGCGAAAAATGCAGAAGCGCTTGACATAGATTTGAAAGAGGCTGATCTGGCGGTGATCTCTCATGGTCATTATGACCATGGAGGAGGTCTCAAGGCGTTTTGTGACATCAATCATAAGGTGCCAATTTATACCAGTCGATTTGCTTTTGCAGCTTGCATATCTGAGGATCATAGAAACATTGGATTAGATCCGTCTCTTATAGAAAACCAGCAAATGGTTTTGACCGAAGATAAGTTATGTATAGATGATGAACTAGAACTTTGTTCCTGCAATCATTGCCCCCGTTTGATTCCAATTGATCCCGCTGGACTAAAGACCATTCGAGATGGCACACAAATGCCTGATGATTTTCGCCATGAGCAATATTTGATCGTCCACGATGGAAACAAGCAGGTTGTGGTCACGGGTTGTTCTCACAAAGGAATTCTCAATATTGTACATTGGTTGCAGCCAGATATCCTGATTGGCGGCTTTCATCTAATGAATCTTCCGTATTCCCGAGAAGGAAAAGAAAGATTAGAGAATATAGCAGAAACATTAATGAAATACGATACCATCTATTATACCGGCCATTGCACCGGAACCGAAGCATACCATATTTTAAAACAAAAAATGGGAGACAGGATTCACTCTTTATCCACTGGACAAAGGATTTGCCTATGATACTATCATTTGCAACATCACTGTAAAGCCTTTATGTAGATGAAAAAGTGATTTCGCAATAGAAAAACAGAAAAAGGAGAAGTGAAAGAATGAAAATCGCAGTTGCTAGCATGGGTAATCAAGTGGCAGGCCATTTTGGCCATTGTGAAAATTTTAACCTTTATGAAACTGCAAATGGTGCCATCCAAACGGAGACCAGCATTCCCAATCCCGGTCACCGGCCTGGATTCCTTCCCAATTTCCTGGGTGATATGGGAGTAGAAGTGATTATTGCCGGTGGCATGGGCGGCGGAGCGGTTGAAATTTTCAACGAGAGAAAGATCGAGGTTATTGTTGGTGCAGAAGGTGATGCACGGACAGCGGTCGAAAACTATCTTAAGGGAGAACTGCATTCTACAGGATCCATTTGCCACGAGCATGAACATGAAGGAGAATGCGGACATTAAAAGAAGATGCATTGGTTTAACTTACATGTCCGAGATTGCTTGAAACGATAGTACAATCATGAAAGAAGAGAGCCCTTGGCGCCATTTGGCGCCAAGGGCTCTCTTGTA